>JAAYTW010000266.1 GCA_012517955.1 Candidatus Zixiibacteriota bacterium
CTTTGATAGCCCCTGATGAGTCAGCGCGACTTCCAGTTGAAGCATTTCATGCTGTCGGGTTTCCGCACACGACAGCGGCGGTCAGGTACGGAGACCTGACCGCACAATAAACCCCGATGGGTACGGCAATGTTATCGTCAAGACCGCGGAGGGGCTTGACCTACAAAATCTGTCGAAACCACGAGGGTTTCGACCTACAAAATTCCAATTCCGGGCGCTTTTGGCCCCCCTACAAAATCAGGGCACGATATATCATGCCAATTCCGCGAATTCTATCTATACATCCAAATTGCGGACATATTTGGCGTGCTCTTCGATAAACTTGCGGCGAGGTTCGACCTCGTCTCCCATCAGGGTCGTGAATATTCTGTCGGCTTCCGCGGCGTTTTCCAAATCGACCTGCAGCAGGGTACGCGTTTCCGGATTCATGGTGGTTTTCCAGAGCTGTTCCGGGTTCATTTCGCCAAGACCTTTATAGCGTTGTATGCTTATACCGTTGCCGCCCAGACGCTCTATCAAGCGGTCGCGCTCCTCATCATCGAAGGCGTATAATTCCTGATTAGCCTTTTTAAGACGATATAAAGGCGGTTGAGCGATATAGACATGTCCCGATTCGATGAGCTCTTTCATATATCTATAGAAAAAGGTCAGGATTAAGGTGCGAATGTGTGAACCATCGATATCGGCGTCGGTCATTATAATCACTTTGCCGTAACGCGTATTTTCGGCTTTAAATTCTTCACCGATATTCGTGCCCAGGGCGGTAATCAACGACCGGATTTCTTCATTGGCCAGTATTTTATCCAAGCGGGCTTTTTCAACATTGAGGATTTTACCGCGCAAGGGTAAAATCGCCTGGAACCTTCGATCGCGACCCTGTTTGGCCGAGCCGCCCGCCGAATCTCCCTCTACGATATATATCTCACACAGCGATGGGTCGGTCATCGAACAATCGGCAAGTTTACCGGGGAGGGCGCTTGATTCGAGCGCTGATTTGCGGCGGACAAGTTCGCGGGCTTTGCGAGCGGCCTCGCGCGAACGAGCCGCCGACAGGCATTTTTCAACTATTTTCCTGGCTACTGACGGATTCTCTTCCAAATAAATCGCCAGGTATTCACCGACTATCGATTCGACAATCCCTTTGACTTCGGAATTGCCCAGCTTGGTCTTGGTTTGCCCCTCAAATTGCGGGTCGACCACCTTGACGGAGAGCACGGCAGTCAAACCTTCACGGGCATCTTCTCCCTGAATTTGAGTGTCGCCGTTTTTAAAAAGGTTGTTTTTGGTAGCGTAATTATTGATAGTACGCGTTAATGCCGTCTTGAAACCTACAAGATGCGAACCGCCTTCGATCGTGTTAATGTTATTCACATACGAAAAGATATTTTCGCTATAACCATCCGTATACTGTAAAGATAATTCTACATCAACGCTATCGCGTTCTTTGTGGAAATAGACAGGCTTAGGAAACATGACATTTTTATTTTCATTGAGATACTTCACAAACGCTTCCAACCCGCCCTTGTTATAAAATTCCGTGGAAACCTGCTCTTTTCCGCGAGCATCAATAAGAATAATTTTCAGGCCGGCGTTCAAAAACGACAATTCCCGCAACCGCGAGGCTAGCGTTTCGTAGTTGAATTCTTGTTTTTTGAAAATCGACTTATCGGGCAAAAAGGTGGTTTTATTGCCATGGCGTTTCGTTTTGGCGATTTTCTTAACCGGAGTCGTGGCGACACCGTATTCGTATCTCTGATGATGCACTTCGCCGTCGCGGGAAACCTCGACCTCGCACCATTCGGAAAGCGCGTTGACTACCGATACGCCGACTCCATGCAAACCGCCGGAAACTTTATAAGTCTGATGGTCGAATTTACCGCCGGCGTGAAGCATGGTCATGACAACTTCCAGCGCCGGTTTATGCTGGGTGGGATGCATATCCACCGGGATACCGCGGCCGTTGTCCTCGACCGTGACGGAACCATCCGGATTGAGCGTTACCACAATCTTATCGCAATATCCGGCCATGGCCTCGTCAATTGAATTATCCACGACCTCGTATATCAAGTGATGAAATCCGCGATTGCCGGTATCACCGATATACATCGCGGGCCTACGGCGAACCGCCTCCATTCCTTTTAGCACTTGAATGGCGGAAGCATCGTAATTGCCGTTTTTCTGTTGTTGTTCTTCGTGTTGTTCTTCGTCTATCATTTCATTTTTTCCTAAAATATCTTTAGCGGACATTTCCCCTCGCTTTATTGCTTAAATAAAGTAGATATCGTTTATTTTGCCATCGCCGATTCTGGCGGCAATCTTTTTTAAGATTTCTTCTTTGAAAAAAACCAATTCATTCCGCCAAGGAGCATTTACAACTTTCACTTTTAAAATATCTTTTTCGACCTTGACTGCGGTTGTTTTTTGGGCCAGGATATCGCCCACGATTTCGGGCCAATGGGCGACGGCCATCTGTTTTTCGACTCTTTCGGCGATCCCAGCCGATTGGAGCGATTGGCGAATCAAGTCGCCGATTTTTGAAAGGTTATCGACACCCATAAAAAACACTCTAAATGGAAATACTCCCTCCCATTTAGATTTATTATTATACTAAATTTTAAGGGAAATTGCAAGCGATTGCTTTAAATAAAATACGATATATCTTATTACATTACAACAAATTAAGCATTTGCTGTCATGCCTGTCCCCAAATCCTTGGCACCAATAAATCATCGGCAAAACGCTTCAATCCGCCATTCTCCAAGTTCGCGGATTTTTGTAATCTGGGCGCGGTCGCGAACGAATACTATTATTTCCGAATCGGGAATTACCGATAAATCCAAATCGCCTAGGCAACGCCATTCATTTTCCGGCCGCCAATCGCCACCATTTTCACCCTCGCTTTGGAAAAACGGCTTATCAGAATCAGAAAGCCGCTTACATAAAGTTGATGGCCCATAAATCACCGGTCGGATTCCCAATGCCGTCGCTGCCCGCCTTGATATCGCTATGCCGTACGGTTCGAAATTATAACGCACATATCGTTTCCGCCACGTCATCAGTGACAACACATCTTTGGGGTGGAGATTTGAGAAAGCTACCACCCTTTGATTGTCTCGAATATTCTTGGATGATGCATAAATTCGTCTCGTTTGCAGGATATTGATTAATGAACCCAGGCCGCCATTGGGATAAATGTCTGATTCCGTGATATTACGATAATAATCGGCGTGACTCTGCCCGGGCCAGGGACCATTTAGAGTATGAGTCCAGTGGCAGATATAATCCCAATTGATATCAATCAGTTGTCGGCTTATGGTATCAGATTCAGGTGGAACGATTCGTTCGCTGGATTGTTTGAGGTAGTCAGTTTTAAAATCCTTGATAACTCTTTTGTTTCGATGAATTGTTATCAGCTTATCCAGATTGCCGCCGGGGCGAACCGAAACCGGAATTAGAATTTGCGCGGTATCGATAACCAGCTTATCGCGTTGCGGCCAGTTGGATTTCGGGGAACGCGATTTGATAGTCGATTCATGGAAAAGCCAGCCTACTTTTTCGGGCGAAAGATTAAAATCTTTAATAATATTATCCATCTGATTTTGATAATTGCCTTCGAAATTTGCCGGGCAGGCTATTACCTGCCTGCCGCCAGCCCGCGAACAAGCCCACAGGGCCATCTCCCAGGTGTTCATTCCAATACTTGTTATGATGGTCCAATTGTGTTCAGCGGCATATTGGGCCGCCCGTAATGTATTTTGAACCCATTTATCTTTGCCGCAGGGGATTTTTCCCTGCCGGGAATTGAGGATAACGGCGAGAGGAGCCACATTTAAACCAAATGCCCCATAGTATTTTATATCTGATTTTTCGCTAAAACCCATTACAAGCTCGAATCTTAATCTGCTCGGTCGTGAACTTGTCTTGCCTGTTTTTAATATAATATATCAATATTCATCGAGAAATCAATTGCCAATCATTCTCTTATTGACAATATAGCGCAATTTAGATAATTTCACAGTCAATCTTAGAGAAGGAATTAATGAAATGAAATACGCGCTTTTGTTTTGCCTGGCTCTTGTATCATTTACAGGTCTTATGGCCAATCCACTATCGGAGGCAATCTATCTTGGGGATTCGTTATACAACATGAATGATTATTGGGGCTCAATCGCCGCCTACGAAAAGGCTTTGGGTACCGATTCGCTTTCTCCGGAAGCCAACTGGAAACTCGCCCGCAGTTTGAATCTGCAAGCGGAACTTGAACCTAAAGACAAGCAATTAGCTTTATACGAAAAAGCGGCTCTGGTCTCTCTAAGATGTATCCGACAGGACTCCATGATTGCCGAGGGGCATTTCCAATTAGCCAGGGCCCAGGGAAGAGTCGCGCTATTTAAGGGCGTATTTAAAAGCGCATCGCTGGCCAAGCAGGTCAAAAAAGAGGCCGATAAAACGTTGGCGCTCGATCCAAAACATGATGGGGCCTATCATCTTTTAGGAAGATGGAATCGCGAGGTCGCCCGGAAACCCAAACTTGTGCGGTCGCCTATGGGCTTAGGAGAGGCTGACAAGAAAATCGGCCTGGAATGCTTCAGAAAAGCTATCGAGATAAACCCTGAATATATAAATCATCATTTGGAATATGGTATTTCGCTGTTGGACATGGACAAGAAAGAGGAGGCGTTGGTTGAATTTGAAACCTGTCTAAAATTGCCCGCATCCCGACCGCTTGACCTCAAATATCAAAATGAAGCGAAAGAATATCTTGCCAGATTAACCCAAAAGGATTAACTTGAACCTCATTGTTGGGTGGTAGTATGCAAAGTCGGTTATTTTGGGTATGTTCGAGGAAAATAGATAAACACAAAACATATCAGGAGAATGGAATGGTGAAAAAAATTCGATTGTGCTTTGTGCCGGGAATTGTTTTTCTGGCTGTTTCACTGATTACAGCTTCAGCGTTTGGCGGCGGTATGGCCCTATCTGGTATCGGCGCCAAAGCCATCAGTATGGGCGGAGCATTCCGCGGTCTTGCTGATGACTGGACGGCGGCCTATTGGAATCCTGCCGGTCTGGCCCAATTAGAAAATTCGGAACTGGGTATTTCATTAAATGTACTCTCGCCGCGCCCGGAAGTTACACCTAATATCACTTATAATGGATACGATGTCGGGTATAGAAATGGAGTCGTTCGCTATACAAATGATAAGGATTACCTTGTCCCGAATGTCGCAGGAATATTTCAATTACCGGCTCCGTTCGATATTAAGGCGGGCGTAGCGGTTTACGTTCCTTATGCACTGGGAAGCGAATGGGACTTATTCGACCCGATTTATAATGATATTGTGCAAGAGTATCCTTACTGGGACCATAAAGCAGAGCTGCGGGTCGTCGACATCCACCCCACGTTCGCAAAAGCGTTCATGGAAAAGAAGCTGATGGTTGGATTCGGAATATCCATGATGAAAGGAACGATTGATTTTCGGAAAGCATACTTGACGGCAACGCCGTTTCCAAGACCACACGACAATATCGCCATAGACGCCCAGATGCATGGCGAAGGCTGGGGCTACGGAGCAAATTTCGGTATCCTCTACAAACTATCCGAAAAGCTTCAAGTGGGTATTTCCGGGAAAACCCCCACGACTATCAAATTCGACGATGGGGATCTCAAATATACTATGTATGGCATAAACAATCCCGCCCTTAAAGAGGAATTGCTCTCCCAGGCTGCCAGCCATGCCGATTCTGTAAAGATTAATTTTCTGTTCCCGGACAATGGCAGGGCTACCGGTTGGGAAAGAGACGCTCATGGCGACCTCAAGTTGCCCGCGGACGTGGGAATAGGTTTCGCCTACGATATTAATCCCAAACTTAAACTTACCTGCGATTTAACTTACACGCTCTGGAGCAGGCTTGATTCAATCGTTATCAAAGTCGATGGCACCCAGTCTCCTATCGACACCAGCGCCGCCAACGATGTGGTAATTCGCACCGCGTATGATGATATTTTCCGATTCAGTCTCGGCGGTCAGTATAAA
>JAAYTW010000267.1 GCA_012517955.1 Candidatus Zixiibacteriota bacterium
CCATGAAAGCGACTTTGCAAAAATAAAACGCTTTTGTTTTGTAGACCGATTTTTTATCTGTGCGCCAGGCGACATGTCGGGTATTTTATAAGCGAGGCTTATCAAGCGTTATCCCGATGATAAATCGATTTACCGGTATTTTTTCGTAATCCGGAAAGTTAAAGCATCCGTGCAAAACAAGGATTGATTTTATCGATTTCCGTTATATTGCATTTGACATTTTTCCGATTTTGACATAAAAATCGGCGTGCTTAAATATCTTAAAAAAGCTGGGCGCGGCAGCGGCCATTTCTTCGCCAAGCTCTGGCACTGGTTCTTTCCTTCCGCCGATGAAATCCGCTGGGCGCTGGAACAGAGTATCCCCCCCGATGAACAAATCGAATGGTTTGTTCGGGAAGCCAAAACTCCTACCCATTTCCGGGTGGCTATCGCAGCCACCAATCGCCATCTGGTGATTTTAAGCCACTTCCTTATTTGGCGCTACTACGATTTCCATCCATGGAATAAGCTCAAAGACGTCCGTTTCACTGAAAGTCCATATCATTCTAAAATTGTTTTGACCAGGACCGACACCCAAAAAAGGGTGATTATCAAGCATATCGAAACGGAACGCGGTCGCCTTCTGGCCGGACACGCCCGGAAAATGATAGCGATACACGAGGCCGATAAAATAGCGCTCGGCAAACAATGCCCTCACTGTAAAGAACTGGTTAAATACAATGCGAGCGTTTGCCCTAACTGCCGCTACGAGTTCTCGCCTCAATCAGCTCCTGCCGACCTATCTCAAAAACAACCGTCTAATCAACAGAATATTTCTCCGCATCCATCATCTTCGCAAAAATCGGATCCGGGCCCCAAATAATCGTAATCAGGCCGGTGTCGTTTCCGATTCGCCGGAAATTATCGGCTTGGATAAGCATTCCGGTCGCCTTGCCGAAGCCCCACGTTTGCGGCTTTGGCATTTTAGCAGACGCAAGTATTCTTTCACCATAATATCCTGCGATTCAAAAAGCCTTTCGGTAATCTGGATTCCCAATCTCAAGGCGATCCGAGCTATATCCGCGTTAGAGTATCCGTATTCTTCCGAAAGGGACTTGATTTGGTTTTTCAACCGTTGTCCAATTCTAATTTGGATAAAATAACAATCGCTTGTCATGGCTTATCCTTTCTGGTGATATTTAATGTGATACTTCAACATAATCGGCGGATTGACTTTAACGCCGAATTTTTCCGATAAATTTTGATTGAACATTCGCCAGCTTTGAGAATCCGGTTTTTCCCGAATCATCTTATCAATCGCCGCCCGAGCTTTATGAAGGCAAATAGGACAGCGGTATGACGCCCGGCCGATCGACGGCCATTGTTTATTGACTATATCCTGTAATGAATATCTGAGAGTCGTCTTGGCGGCTGACATCAATCGGCGAATCATTCTGGGAGACAAACCGGTTTCGTCGATTATTTGTTCAAGTGAGGCGTTCTCGAAGAAATACATATTGATAATAGTCTGTTGTGTCCGAGGCAGTCGCGAAATCGCGTTTCGAACCGCCTCTTTAATGTCGTCGAGTCGGTCGCATTGGCCGGATGATTGAAAAGGGCCGCAATCGGCAAGTTTTATAAGCGTTTGGTGGTCGACAAATTTAATCTGCATAATTCACCTTTTTTGCCTTGAGAATAAAAAGAAACTTGGGAAAGCCCAATCACTTGCCAATCACTTGATAATCATTTGATATAAACGGCAATAATTCTCACTGCCGGCGGCGATTGTCATTAGACGAGTAATTGCGGCTAGAGCGTCTATTTTAAAATATGTTATAGTGACAGAAAAAAGCGGCAGGCGCTCAATGTAATGTTTATAAATCCGGTTCTGGAAATTGATAATCGATTATGACGCCGAGTCGGTTGGAAATTTAAAAATAGCTTAGATTACGATTCGAGTTTCGGTTTTTGCGGCCTTGCCTATGGCCGCGTTTTTTCGGAAGAATGAAAACAGGGCGATACTCGAACACAGGTAAAGCCCTATAGTCGTCAGCATCACCGGCACAAAACCGTGATGTTCAATTAACCTGCCCCCCAAATATGTTGACACCATCCAGGCCATATTCCACGATAACGCCAGCAGGCTGTTTGTTCCCGCGTGATGTTGCGGTTCGGTAATTTCCATGGCGAAATTATTGTATAATGGCGCCGCCATGTTCATGAGACTGCCTCTGAACCAGAATGCCAACGCCACGGGCGCCAAATGATAATTAAATGCCAGTACGATAAAAAACGGGATTGAGGCTATTTGTGAAAAACCTATCGTTTTTATCAGGCCGATTTTTTTGGCAATTGCCGGCCCGGCCAGGAATCCGAAAACCGTGAACAGCTGGCCTACGGAATAGATTTTCCCGATTTCGGCGGTGTTAAGTCCAAAACGGCTGGAGAAATATAAATTTATAAAAGGAATCGTAAATCCGGCGCCCAGCCCGATTAAAATATTGGGAGCGCATAATTGAAACGTGGTTTTCCAATCGCGGGCGCTTACATAATCGCGAAAATTAATCTTGCCTTTGCGAATCGGTTCGGGCGAGTCTATTCTCGAATAGAATACCACAGCGACTATGGCCATGGCCGCTCCGGTCATGAACGCAATTCGATATCCCAACAAAATCGATAGCCCATAGTTAACCATCAAGTGCGGAATATAGCCGCCGATTAGCGCGCCGAAAAATCCGGCGGTCATATCGAGCGCGTGATTGACGCCATATAGATAAGTGCGCTCCACCGGGGTGCTGTTTCGCATGAAAAACGGCGACACTGCCACGAAATGAAGGTTCACCATCGCCCCGGCGGTGGCCGAAAACAGGCAGATTAACCAAACCGGCCGTACCCAGACCAGACAGATATCGGCCACGGCCGTAATCAAAGCGGCAATAATCATCGCCTTGTTGATTCTGATATGGTCGATAATAACGGCGGCCGGGATTGCTATAATGGC
>JAAYTW010000268.1 GCA_012517955.1 Candidatus Zixiibacteriota bacterium
CAAGCCCATTAGAAACGCGCCCAAAAGCCCGCCGATTTTAAACTGCATTTTGCCAGCAAACGGTAATCTGATTTCGAAGAGCCCCAGAAGAGACAACCCCATGATTATCGCGATTACCGCGACCGCCCAGTAAAAATATTTGCCGGTCAGACCCAGAAATGACCCGATAAATCCGGCCGCGGCCCCCAGAAGCGTGAATGTTACCGCTAACCCCAGAGCAAATATTATCGCGTAACTAACCGCCTTTTTGCGATTCCCCTCCGAATAGCCGCCGACATAACCAATCACCAGCGGAATCACCGCCAGTACGCACGGCGATGCCGCCGATATCAGCCCGCCGACAAAGACCGCCAGTATCGCCCACGACGGGTTGTTTTGGATAAATGCGGCTATCGATTCCATGCTTACTTTACTCCCATGGCTTTAAACTGCATTACGATAGAATCGGCCGGATAAAAGCCGACATGGCGGAATACTTCTTTACCGGTCGTATCGATAAATACTTGAGTCGGGATGAAAGCAATCTTATAATCGGCCGCCGCTTTGCGATTTTCTCGTGTATCTATAAAGATTACTTCGGCCCTGCCTTTGTATTCTTCACGAAGGCTATCCAGTATCGGCGCCATTTTTTTGCAGGGGATACATGACTTGCTGCCAAGATCTATCAATTTGGGTAATGGCTTAGTGATTTCCACCGCTACTTTTGAAGTATCTGCGACCGCTTTGGTCTGCTTTTTTTCGGATGATTCAGCACAAGCAACCATAAAAATAGCCGTCAAAAAAACCAACGTTATGACAGACAGAATCGTCGCCTTTTTCATTCTAATTCTCCGCCATTTTATTCGTGATAAAAGTGGTGGCTTCCCCGATCGTCGGCACTTTTCCCGAACTTACGACTTTGCCATCGATAGCGACGCCGGGAGTCATAGTGATTCCGAATTTCATGATATCGTTTATTTTTTCGACTTTTTCCAATTCATAATCTTTACCGGAAACCAAACCAAGTTTGTTGGCGGCTTCGGTCATCACTTCGATAGTTTTTTTACACTTGGGGCAACCGGTGCCCAAAACCTGAATTTTCATATCCTGGCTCCTTTCATTTTGCCATTATCAAATCAACTTCGCCGCGAATATCGCTGATGATTTCGGACAATTTTGTCTCATCATCGAAATTTTTATTTTTCTTCAAACCGTATTCGGCGGTTAACAGGATTGCCTTTTCGGGGGTAATTGAAACCGCTTGAAGGGCTTTTGAAGCGCACTCCATCTCGCAGCCATTTAGGGCGATAAACTTTTCGCTTTGCCTGGCTTGGGCGATTATCGATTGTATGCCAAGCGGCAATCCTAATGGACAGACATACTTGACTGCCTCATTCTCTTTGACCATAGCGATAGTTGCCTTAATCGTGAGCATCCCCACATTGCAGGCGCCGCCACACGGTAATATTCCGATTTTTGTCATTATTTCTCAACTCCCTTTTAATCAACCGGCCGTTGTTTGATTTCGGGATGTTTTATCAGAGTTTTGATAGCCTCGACATTAGTACCCCATTCAAGACGATTTAACTCCACCCCGTTTTTATCGAAAAATACAACCGCTGGAATTATCGGCACCTTA
>JAAYTW010000269.1 GCA_012517955.1 Candidatus Zixiibacteriota bacterium
CGTGGTTGAATATATCGACCCGCTAAACGGGCATTTTCTGGAAAACATACTTAAGACCGCTCAAAAAATAGCCGCCTCGCTCAAGGAAAGTTAACTGGATGTCCTCGCCTAAAGCAATTGAATTCAATCATGTTACTGTTAAATATGGCGCGTCCGTCGCCCTTGAGGATATCACTTTCGCCATTGATGAGGGAGATTATGTGGGAATCATCGGCCCGAACGGCGGCGGTAAAACCACCATCCTAAAAACTATCCTTGGCTTAGTGCAACCCATCTCGGGCCGGGTGACTATATTGGGGGTCTCGCCGCGAAAAGCTCGCCCTCAAATTGGATATGTGCCGCAAATCGCCCAATTCGAACGGCTCTACCCAATCAACGTTATGGATGTTGTCTTAATGGGCAGGCTCTCCAAAACCCCCTTGTTCAGACAATATTCGGTCAAAGATAAAACTCTGGCGCTCGAATCGCTTGCATTAGCGGGAATTGCCGATTTACGCAATCATCAGCTTGGCAGATTATCGGGCGGGCAAATTCAGCGAGTCATGGTTGCCCGAGCCCTTGCAGGTCAACCGAAAATTCTTCTCCTCGATGAGCCGACCGCCAGCGTGGATATCCGGGCTGAACAAAACTTTTATGAATTATTGGCCGAACTTTCCAAAAATATGACAATCATTCTTGTTTCCCATGATATCGGGGTGGTTTCGCGCCAGGTTAAAAGCTTGGCCTGTCTCAATCGAAAATTATTCCATCATGGCGCCAAGGAAATTTTGCCATCGGTAATGGAATCGGTGTATGGATGTCCGGTGGATCTGATTGCGCACGGCACACCTCATCGGGTTCTGCCGAATCATGGCCGTGAGGAACAGTATAATGATTGAAATTATCCGCGACCTCTGGCAGTACGATTTCCTGCGTCATGCCTTGTTCGCCGGCATTCTCGCGAGTGTGGCGTGTGGTATTATAGGCGCTTATATTGTAGTCAAGCGAATCGTATTTATCGCCGGTGGAATTTCCCATACAGCCTACGGCGGAATCGGTCTCGGCTATTTTCTAGGATTCAATCCTATAATAGGAGCAATAATATTCTCGCTGGCCGGAGCCGGCGGTATCGCCCTGATTCGTCAGAAAGCCCGCCAGCTTGAGGATACGCTTATCGGAATCATGTGGGCGTTGGGAATGGCGATAGGGATTATGCTTATTGATAAAACCCCCGGCTACGCGCCGAACCTGATGAGTTATCTGTTCGGCAATATCCTTACCGTGCCGACTTATGATTTGTTCCTGATGGCGGTTTTAGATATCGTGATTTTTGCTGCGGTGGCGTTGTTGTTTAAGGAATTTCAAGCTCTTACTTTCGACGAGGAATACGCCGAAATCTCCGGCTTACCGGTTGCTTTTCTTAATTCACTTTTATTATGTCTGATTGCCATGACGGTCGTAATCCTAATCCGTATCGTCGGCATAATTCTTATAATCGCCTTGCTGACTATACCCGCGGCAATTACGATTCAGTTCAGCCATAACTTGAAAAAAATGATGATTTATTCGGTATTACTGGGAATCATTTTTACGACGTCAGGACTAATATTATCCGAAACCTATAATATTACCTCCGGCGCGACTATCATTTTTATCGCCTGCGCTTCATACGCAATATCGTTACTGATAAGATGGCTGATTAAGGTTGTTAGGAAGTGAATATATGTATTAGACTGCTCCAAAAGCTTTCGCCCTTATCACCCACGCCCTGTATATCAAACAGAATTGGCCGTCTTTAATATATTTGAAATAAACGAACTGATTATTATACTTGGCTTCGAAGTATACTTCCCACTTAACAGGGTTTAATACTAACCTTTAAATTGTTCTATGTCACCTCAAACCGTTTCATAGGGTACGAATTTAAAATCAATTGGGCGACCTGTTCCGGATTTAAAAACGTACTGTTAACTACCAAATCATATTCCTGTGGATCGTCGATTTCCTTACCAAAATCGCTTTTAATAAACTTACGCCTCTGCTCATCGCTTCGCGATATTTCCTCCAGGGCGGCTGTTTTTGATATCATTAATCTTGTCATCAATGACTCCACCCGAAATTCGATATCGGCCACGACACGCACGTGAAATCCCCGTTTTTTCCCAAGTATAAAATTCGCCCCTCGGCCAACTATTATCGCCTTTCCGTGATGCGATACGGCGCCGATAATCTTGGCCAGGCTTTTTAAATAATCGGATGTGTCGATTATTCGTCGTCGAAACAATCCTTCAACCCAGAGCTCGAATTTAGACCGTACCGATTCATCGAGCGTTTCCACCAATCGTTTTTGGGCTCCGATATCAAGGCTTATCTGGTCAATAATATCGCGCCCTATCAGCGTAAATCCGGTTAATTCGGCCAATTTTTGCGCCGCCAGGCTGCCGCCGCTCCCTTTTTGGCGGGAAATAGTAATTATCGGCCCTGGTCTTTCGGGCAATGAAACCTTTTCGCCGGGGCGATTTTTCTCCAATTCCCAGCGGCGAATCTGGCGATCGACAATGATTTCAATAGCTGTTGCCATGGCCGCCTCCTTATCGAGATATGAATAGAATCGCTGCTATATTATGATTATAAATCAATCGCGCGATTATGTCAAACAAATTATGCTTTCCGACGACGATTGGTTAATCCAGCATAGGATATAAAGATATTAGCTAAAATCCGAAAAATGTATACGATTTATTTCCCCCACAATTCAAAATCCGGCAGGCGCCCCTGTTCCACATCCATACCGACCCCATAATTATTGGCGCCATAATGTTCGCTTCCTTTAGCCGGCGAAAACCAAGTCGAATTATCGGCGCATTTGGGACTTGGAACTGGTTCGGACTTGGCCGTATCCGATTCCCAATAGGTATCCTCTCCTCCAATATCCAAAAGCAAACCGAATGATTTGGCGTACGTGTCAAACGGCGACAAGGCGTTTGGATTGTCGTAGCTTTCGCGATAAGTGGCCGCCCCGAAACCTTCTTGTCCTTTGCCCAAGCAGTAATAATCATTCCCGCCGATATCGAGCAATAGCGCGTCCGATCTAATCTGGGCGCATCCCAGCGATATAATTTTCGCGACATAACGATCGTTTCCGCCTTTGTCATAAAGCATGGCTATTGCATAATCCCAGCCGAAAGCTATGCCCGCCCCAGAGGTCTCCCACAATTCATGCGTGTCGTTGCCACCCTCATCGAAAATGGCTCCGATACAGTAATGAGCCCCTGATGCTTGCGTAAAATACACCGACTTATACAGGTCGTCCCCTTCGCCCTCATAGACGATTCCGGTCCCAAACCAGTAGCCGCAGCCCAATGTCCAGTTGCCCGAGTAATACTGGTCGTTCCCCTTGATATCGATTAGCGCTCCCATCCCGCCAGCCCAACTATGCCCATCCGACCCGTCGCCGCGCCTACCCATACCGGTTCCTTGCGCCCCGTTGGCATTGATTTTCCCCTGTGAATGATAATCACCCCTGTCGGCCACGCCAGATAAAGGTTCAGCCGTGTATTTATCGTCACCCAAATAATCGATGATTGCCCCTACCCCGGCCACGCCACCGTACCCTTGGCCGTCGCCATAAAGATAACGGTTATCGTTACCTTCGATATCGATAGCAAAGCCTAACCCAAAATAGCCGCATCCTTGGCCACTGGTTTCAAGTTTGTAATCGTCATTTCCATCGATATCAAGCAGTACTCCCGTGCCGAAAAACCCGCATCCTTGCGACATGGTAACGGATTTATACGTGTCATCGCCGGCACCATCGATTAATATACCGGTACCCAGGATACCCGTCCCTTGCGAAAACCAATGGTCATCGCCGTTTTCGTAGGTGTCATCGCCGTTGATATCAATGGCGATAGCGATTGGCAGGTCCATCGATAATGTAGCCCCGATTGCGCCGCGATATGTATCGTTTCCTCCCAAATCAATCAAAATGGCGGCGTCTTGATATTCGTTGCGATTGTCTTTTGTCCCGAGAATCACGATTCTGCCAATAGGGGAAAAATGGTTGAATTCGAGAGGACCTAAATCTGATTTTGTTTTCGCCAGATATTTCTTTATGTCTTTGTAAGCGATTTCCGCCGCCTGGACCGCCTTCAGGCTCGAATAATATAACGATTGTTCATCGATACTTTGAGCAATATCATCGATTTCAGGGTAATAAATCTGTCCATCGCCAAGAGTGTTCGACAAGTTATCGATTCGGAAAATCGCCGCCATATCGGCCGAATTTACATTGCGCACCGCCAGTTGTCGCCACTTGTAAGCATCATAGGCATTTAACATCAACGCCGCCACTATCTTCTGAAGCTCGATAGGAATCGATTTGATTTTATTTTCCAGTTCTTTTTTTCCATATGGAATATCTCCTATATTGCCGAAAGTCCCGTAATTGGATTGATATGTTTCCCCCGACGCGATTTTTTCAAATGCGTTAAGCATCGGTTTGGTCGAGTCGAAGCGAGGGTTGAGGTTCGCGCTGTAATTGCGAAAGCCGGCTATTTTGCGATCGACGCCCAGATTGTAAACGATATTATAAAGACATGTTAAGGATGTGTCAAAATACGATGGTTCCAGCAATTTCGCGCTCGCGTTCCCCATAGTTTTCGAAAAATCGTAAATCTTCAAAGGTTCGGCGAATAAATCTTCGAAAAACGGCATTATGTAGGGAATTCGTTCGGGATTAGGAAAGCGATTCCAGTATCCCTTGGGTTGAAAACCCAAATCCGCTCGGCTGAAACCGACCGACTCCAATGCTTCCCCAAGCCGGTCCATTCGCGGTAAATCCGATAATGGTTGAGCGGATAAAACCGTTGCCAGAAAAATCGATAAAAACGCTGCAATATGCCTGCGCATAAATTTCCTCCTTGAATTATTTATATTTAATAATTAAATAAATGTCAAAAAAGAATCTTAACGGTAAAGAGACTTTTACAATGAACGAAACGATTAAAATTATGGCCGCCCACGCTTCTATCCGCAAATTCAAGGATACTGATATTCCAGACAATATCCTTGATTCGCTGATTACGGCCGCTCGTCAGGCTTCGACCTCATCGAATTTGCAGGCTTATTCAATCGTCGTTGTCAAAGACAAGACCAAAAAAGAAAAGCTGGCAACATTGTGCGACAACCAGAAATGGATACGCGACTGCCCGGTATTTCTGGTAGTATGCCCCGATTTGCGTCGTCTTGACAGGGTCTGTCAGTACCGCAATTGCCAAATTCAAGATCGATATTTGGAGCTGTTCCTTGTTGCTGTCGTCGACTCGGCGCTGGTGGCGCAAAATATCCTTTTGGGCGCTGAGTCGTTGGGATTGGGCGGCGTGATGATTGGCGCTGTCCGCAACAATCCGGACCCTGTTTGCCTTCTGCTCGAAATACCAGACAAGGTGTTCCCCTTGATGGGCATTTGCCTTGGATATCCTGACACCAGACCAATGATAAAGCCCAGATTATTACCCGAACTGGTCATCCATCGCGAACGTTATGAAGACAGCCGATTTTTAGAACTTATCAAGAAGTACGATGATTTAATCAAAAGCACTGGTTTATACGATGGCCCTAATCGCAAAGTCGCGCCGATAGACAACAGGGATGTTCCCGACAGCGATTATTCCTGGACAGAACATTCCGCCCGTCGGGTGGCTTCAGATAATCCCGCGGTTACCCGCGCTCATATGCTATCATTTTTAAAATCGCGCGGATTCGGCCTTGAATAAAAAAGCCCCGCGACCGGTAGATCGCGGGGCGCGATTCGCGTTCAAAAGCGGCCTTTAGGCTGATTCCGGAAGTTTGCTGCTTGAAATTATCTTATTGAGATTAAGATATATCAGCAGCCTATCATCCAGCTTTGCCACGCTTTGGATATAATCGGCGCCGGCATGACCCCCTCCGGTCACCAGTTTAGGCGCATCCTCCAATGAACCAGCCGGTACCCTAAGAACCTCTGATACGCTATCGACGACCAGCCCCACAGTTTCTCCGGACACATCGACCACGATAATCCTGGTGTGATTATCATGTTCTTTTTCTTCCAGGCCGAATTTCTTACGCAAATCGATTATCGGTATTACCTTTCCGCGCAAATTGATAATTCCTTCGACATAATACTCGGTATTAGGAACGGCGGTGATATCCACCATACGATTTATTTCTTGCACCAGTAGAATATTCACCCCGAAAACCTCGGCGCCGAGATTGAAAGTTACCATTTGCTCCAGGTCATCCGCCAGATTTTGTCCGATTTTCTCGGCCATATTACGCTCCCGCCATTTCTTTTTTGCGGAGTTTGAAGCCGCCGACTAATTTGCGAAGCTCTTCAGCTTGCCTGTTCAATTCTTCAGATGCCGAAGCGGCCTGTTCAGTACCGGCGGCCGATTCTTTGGTTATTCGATTGACGTTCTCGATGCTCTTTGATATTTGCTCGGCCGCGGCTGACTGTTGTTCGGAGGCCGTAGCCAACTGACGCATCATTTCCTGAACCGTTTCGATTGATTGATAAATCTCGTTCAGTGAATGATTAGTCTTTTCAACTAATTCCCGGCCCGCCAGCACGTACTTTTGCGAATCCGCGATCTGGGCATTGGTATTTGCCACATCGGCCTGGATTCCTTTAATCGTTTCCGCGACCTCTTTTGTCGCCTTAGTCGTGCGTTCCGCCAACTTACGGACCTCATCGGCAACCACCGCGAAACCGCGACCCTGTTCCCCAGCGCGCGCCGCCTCAATTGCAGCGTTAAGCGCCAGCAAATTGGTTTGATCGGCGATATCATCGATAACCTTGATAATTTCGCCGATTGCCGTGGCCTTTTCCGCCAGACCTTCAATATTTTTCGCGGTCGTGTTCGATGATTCCACGATTTCATTCATGCCGTTGGATGTTTCGGACGCCAGCTTGCTGCCCTCCTGCGATTTGGCGGCAGCTCCTTTGGCTTTCTCCGCCGCTTCGGCGGTGTTGCGCGATGATTCGACTATTGTCGCTGTCATCTCTTCTACCGCCGCCGATACCTGCGCTGTCTGATTGGTCTGTTCTTTGGCGCCGGCCGACAATTCTTCAGCGGATGATGATATCTCATTAGCCGCCGATGCTAATTGCTCGGTGTTGAACGCCACCTGAGAAATAATATCATGGAGTTTATCGACAAACGTGTTGAACCAATTCGCCAGCTCGCCGATTTCATCGTGATCGTTGCCCTCAAGCCGTTTGGTCAAATCGCCTTCACCCTGGGCGATATCTTTAATCATTTCGACCATCTTATGAAGAGGCTTGATAATAGAATTCGCCAATACCCAACCTAAAATTATGCAGAAACCAATTGTAATCAGCGAGATTATTGATATAGATATCGCAACTTTGCGGGCGCCGCCGGTGAACTCATCCATATAGCTGCCGGCAGCCACGACCCATTTCCATTCCGGAACATACTTGTATGCGACGATTTTTTCGGCCTGCTTGCCATTGCGATCCCAATAATATCTCACCCAGCCGGTTTGATCCCCACCCAATTTTGGTGCGGTCGCCAGCATTTCCTTGGCAAAATCGTTAGCGGCTATACTTTCGCCTTCTTTTTTCGGATGGACGGTTAATACGCCATCCAGGTCCATGCAGTACAAGTAGCCCGTTTGGCCTACTTTAATATGAAGCAGGCTTTCTTTAAGCAAGGCGGAATCTTTTTCTTTCACACCGGCATATA
>JAAYTW010000270.1 GCA_012517955.1 Candidatus Zixiibacteriota bacterium
AGGCCACAGGCCGGGGTGAGATTGTAAAATATCCCGTAGGGGCAGCGGGCAAGCCGACCTGCCAGATGCAAGACTCGCCCCTGATTTCGGACTCCGAATTATTGTCGAAACTATTAAGGTCTCGACCAACATTAAGTGTAAAGGGCGGCAGGATTCTGTATTAGTTACAGGAATACGGAAAGAATAAGCTTCGGGAATCATAGTTATCGAAAACCAAGAATGAGCCGCAGGCCCGACGGATTCATAAAATAAAAACGGCCCACATAGTGAGCCGTTCCAGAATCTATTCTTATAAATGCGTTATTTCGCTTGATTCAAGATATACTCCGTAAACAATCGCACGCCGAATCCGGTCCCTCCTTTCGGTTGGTAGGGATGGTTTTTGTCCTGGTTGTCCATGCCGGCGATATCTACATGCGCCCAGGGGGTGTTTTTCACGAATTTCGACAGGAAACAGGCGGCGGTTATCGTTCCACCGGGACGGCCGCCGGAGTTTTTCATATCGGCGATGTCCGATTTAATCTGCTCTTTGTATTCGTCCCAAAGCGGCAGTTGCCAGACCTTCTCCCCTGATTTCAGACCGGCCTTATACAGCAGGCCTATATGATACTCGTCCGTACCCAGAAGACCAGCGGCGTGATTACCGAGGCCGACGATAACAGCGCCGGTAAGAGTAGCGATATCGACAATAACCTTTGGGCGAAGTTTTTCCGCATAGATAAGGGCGTCGGCGAGTATCAACCTCCCCTCAGCATCGGTACTGATTACCTCAATAGTTTGCCCATCGCCCGCAGTGAGGATATCGCCGGGCCGATAAGCTTTGCCATCAGGTAAATTTTCGACACAGGGGCAGATACCGACAACTTTGAGTTTGGGCTTGATTCGACCCAGCACCATCATCAAAGCGATTACGACAGCGTCCCCCGTCATGTCGTTTTTCATTTCCTGCATATTTTCGGATGGTTTAATCGAGATGCCGCCGGAATCAAAGGTCACCCCTTTTCCGACGAACACTATCGGCTTCTCGCCGGGACGGCCGCCGTTATAAGTCCAGTGGATAAACCGCGGCGGTTGCTCCGAACCTTTGGCCACTCCCAGCAAAGCGCCCATTTTCAGGGCGGCGATTTCTTTCGGGCCTAACACCTTGCAGGCAATACCGTATTTTCGGGCGAGAGCCTTGGCTTGATTGGCCAATTCAATCGGATACATATAATTGCCGGGAGCGTTAACCAGATTACGCGCGAAACAGGATGATTCAGCTATGGCCGTAGCCCGTTCGATTTTATCCTTGGAGGCTTTGACGCTTTCATCGAATATGACGCGGACCGTATGTTCGCCGTTTTTTTCGGTTTTAAAACGGTCGTATGAATACCCTCCCAGTACCAGCCCCTCGATGAACGGCCCGATATTTTCCGCCATAAGGCCAAGATGAAGCAATTTCACTCCTGTGATTTTCTTTTTGGTGATGATTCCAGCCAGCCAGCCGCCGGCCCGACGGACATTATCCGAAATGGTCTCTTTTCCGATACCGAGGAATATGAAACCGGATAAACCGCCGCCTTGAGGAATATAACTTTCGAATACCTCATCTTTTTTGCCGCTGAAACCGGATTCCCTGATAACCTTGGGGACGATTTGGTATTTTTTAAGAAGCGAATCAAAGTTGCGGTTTTCTTCTCCGAAAATGAACACGCCTATCAGCGGTTTTTGACCGGCCGGGGCGCCATATTCGATTTTCAAT
>JAAYTW010000271.1 GCA_012517955.1 Candidatus Zixiibacteriota bacterium
CCTTGAAAAAACGTACGCCATAGGTAACGTCGCCCCCTAAACGCTGGCCGTCGCCGCTGATATCGCCGATTAAATAATCGCAGGGGGCGCCAGTTTCAATCGTCACGGTTATTTGTCCATCGCCAGTTTCGTGACCACTTACCTGAATCAAGTATCTTTGACCGGAATCGGCCGCGAACACTCCTGATGAGGCCCAATAAGTGTCGTTGCAGCCATCGTCATCATAAAGAACCATTTCGCCAAGTGAATCGCAGGTTCCGCCTTCGAATACTTTGAAAAATGTATCAAATGTTGAGCCGCATAAACTCACCGTCGCGGTTCCCGATAATTGAGGCGTGTATTCATACCAGATATCCGGCCTTCCATATAACTCTTCAGTGGTGGCATAGATAGTGCTAAAAGTTACGGTTGTGTCCGTGGTGATTGTTTCGGCGTTGGCGCAGCTGTCATTTGATGGCGGCGGCGGGCCTATCTCAAACCCGACAGTTATTTGTCCATTACCAGTTTCGTGGCCGCTCACCTGGATTATATAGTTTTGCCCGGCATTCGCCCTGAAGCTCCCAATTGACGCCCAATAAGCGTCATTACAGCCGTCATCATCGTAGAAAACAAGGTTGCCAAGCGAATCACAGTTTCCGCCCGCATAGACGCTGAAATAAGTGTCAAATGTGGAGCCGCACAAGCTCACTGTTACGGTACCCCATGTCGGGGCCGTATAATTATACCAGATATCAGGTCTGCCATATAATTCTTCAGTAGTCGCGTAAATAGTGCTGAACGCCATGGTTGTATCTTCGGTGATTGATTCGGCATTCTGGCAACTATCGTTTGCCGGCGGAGGCGTACAGTAACGAATATCGAGGCCGTACATGTCGATACAAGCTGGATTGACCGCGTTATCGATTAATAAATAGTATGTCCCTGCCGCCAATGATTGCCGGGTCATGAGAATATGACCCAACCCGGCGCTATCGGCCATAACGGTCGCCGCAACAATACAACTGTAGAAAGTCGAATCGGCGGATAAGGCGATACCGGCATTCATGTAAGTGCCTGAATCTGAATGGAAAACAAAATCGAATTCAAAGCAGCTATCGGATAGCACCGTTAACGCGTAAACGACATCCTCGCCGCCGAAATCGCCGCCAAAGCAGATATTATCGCCCCAATCATTTACCATCCCGATAGTCGTCGTATCGGCCTGGCCACTGTTGTTGTAAGGCAAAGTCATGTAGTAATCTACGCTTCCTAAAGCCGTTGATAATGCGATTGTCATGGCGAAAAACACGGCAAACAATAACGCTTTCCTCATTTCGTTACTCCCCGTTTGATAGTCGATTTTGAGCCTTTTATGGCTCTGCAACCAGTCGGCATACTGATTTTCGTAGACGAATAGTAAATAATATAAGATGAATTAAATATTCATAAAAAACTTGTATCAAATTGTACAGAATGGCTGGGACGTTATTGGCATATATATTGAGACGGCGACAATTCACGATTTAAAAGGTATAACATTTGTGGGTATAGATGATTTTTTGCGGCGAAAAGACGCTGGGGGACAGGGATTCGAACCCCGATAAGCAGATCCAGAGTCTGCTGTCCTGCCGTTGGACGATCCCCCAATTAATGAATGTCTTTTGATAGGCTGTGCAACTTATAGTGGGGGGGATACATGCTGCAACGCGCCTTCAAAAGACACTTAGGGTGTATATAAAATAATTTCCCCGGAAGTCAAGTAAAATTCAGAAAATCATTATAAAATGAAATCCGGATTTTTCGATAATTATTTGGCTTGCATTAAAATATGTCCCGTTCGGGAGGGTTGCGCCAAAAAAATCCTTGCGCCGTAAACATTTATATATATATTACGCCGATGATAAATTTTTTTAGGAGGCAAAATGGCGCAAGTTTGCGATATATGCGGTAAGAAACCAGGTATCGGCCACAAGGTTAGCCACGCTCATAATCTGACTTTAAGGCGATGGAAACCAAATCTGCAAATTGTCAATGCCCGTGTGGGTGGCAAACCAAAACGGGTTAAAGTCTGCACTAAATGTATCAAAGCCGGCAAAGTTATCAAATAAATCGCCGACTATTCTGCACAATCCGCCGGATATTTTAATCGATACCAATTTGGGATATGGCAAATTTTTCTGTATGCCGGATATGTTCTGGAATATTTGATTTGACCCTATATAAAAAAGATTATCCGTTTAATATGGCCGTAAGATACTTACATTCAGGAACGCAATCAGATTCAAATGAACTGTATTTGAGGTAGGGGACGATGAAACTTTATTTGGTCCGCCATGGGCAACCGAATGATGAAACAATCGATCCCTCAAAAGGACTCTCGCCCACGGGTCAGCAAGAAATCGAAATCCTGGCGGCGATACTGAAATCGCGTGATGTTATAGTGAAAGAAATCTGGCATTCTGATAAAAATCGGGCCAGCCAAACGGCCGGCATTCTGGCAACCGGAGTAAAATCAGAGAATGGAATTGTCGAAAAGAGAGGATTGGCGCCTACTGATAGAATCGAGCCGGTCGTTGGAAAAATCCTGGCGTTCCGGGAAGATTTGATGATAGTCAGCCACTTACCATTTTTGGCGAATCTGGCCTCGCTGCTTCTGGCCGGCGATGAGCATCGGCTGGCCATGAATTTCGATACCGGCGCGATGGCTTGCCTGAATTACGCCCGGGGGCGTTGGACCTTGGAATGGTTCGCCTCTCCCGGTCTGTTCAAAAAAGGGGATTTACAGGATATCCGATCTTATCATTGAATCGATTGTATCGCCGGATATGCTTTCGCGTTTCATTTTTTCAACCGCCGAATCGTTTGGAAGACGGCGTTGACACGATTATTAATAATAATGGGGCAAGGGAGACCCTAGATAATTACACATGCTTTACGAATTAAAAAAAATCGACCTTTGGAGCGCGATAAAAATCTCTTTTATGATAAACGCCCTGATAGGTTTGGGTATTGGATTGCTTATCGGGGCGTTTTTCGCCTTGATTTTCGGGCTCTTGGGCGACGCGGCTTCTCTTGAGTCGGCAGAAATTGTCAATTTACCTCTCGGTCCGCTTGGCGGATTTATGCTAGGTATGGTTTATGCCTTGATTATAGCGGTCTTTAATGGAATAATAATGACATCCATAGCCGTTATATTATATAATCTATTCGCCGGGTGGCTCGGCGGTATTAAAATCAACGTCGAGGCCGAAAAATCAGAAATTGGCCAACCGGTCATGACTATTGCCTCAAGCCCAAACGAGCGGCCACAAGAACGGATCTAACATGTCCGAAGTACGCGTTCGTATCGCCCCCTCTCCCTCGGGATATCTCCACATAGGCACGGCTCGAGCCGCTTTGTACAACTGGTTGTTTGCCCGTAAAACCGGCGGTAAATTTCTTGTTCGTATCGAGGATACCGATACCGAGCGGTCCTCCGCCGAAATGGTGAAAGTGATTATAGACAGCCTTAAATGGCTCGGACTCGAATCAGATGAGCCTCTGGTTTACCAATCGAGTCGATACGATTTATATAAGCAATACGTAAATAAATTATTGGAAACCGGCAAGGCTTATCGATGCTGGTGTTCCCCCGAAACTCTCAAACAAAAGCAAGAAAAAGCTATTATTGAAAAGCGTACCTCCCGCTACGATAGGACTTGCTATTATCTTTCCGAAAAAGAGAAACAGGCTAATATCGAATCAGGAAAGCCCGCCGCCATAAGGTTGTTTGTCGGCGAGGGGCAAACCGCGTTCAATGACCTGGTATTGGGCGAGTTAAAACGGGATCATGCGGAGCTTGACGATTTCGTGATTGCCCGCTCCGATGGCCGGGCTGTATATAACATGGCGGTCGTCGTGGATGACCACGAGATGGGAATAACGCACGTAATCCGGGGCAATGACCACGTGGCCAACACTTTCAAACAGATTCTTATATATAAGGGATTGGGTTTCCAATTGCCGCAATTTGCTCATCTGCCATTGATACTGGCCAAAGATCGTTCCAAGATGTCCAAACGGCATGGGGCGGTCGCCGTAACCGATTACGCCAAGATGGGGTATCTTAAGGAAGCAGTCGTTAATTTTATTGCGCTATTAGGGTGGTCACCTGGCGACGATCGCGAGATTATGACGCTTCCGGAAATGATTGAAGCTTTCAGTTTGGAGCGAATCAATCCGACCAACGCCATTTTCGATTTGGAAAAACTCAACTGGATGAACGGCGAATATATTCGCCA
>JAAYTW010000272.1 GCA_012517955.1 Candidatus Zixiibacteriota bacterium
AAAAAAGAGTGTCAGGTCACGGGCTGCGCCCTACGACCTGACACAACCAGAAAGGCATAAAAAAGCGGCAGATGTGGATATCTGCCGGGCACAGTAAGATGTCGGGTTTCTCATCCGTCCCGCTTTACGGGACTCATTCGAAACGCCGACCTACGGATATTTATTGTGCGGTTAGGTCTCCGCACCTGACCGGGGCGTCGGGTACGGAGACCCGACGTCACAGTCGAAGGCTGTCGGGTCAGGCGACCCGACAGCAGGGTACAATCACCTACATAATGAAGGGTTTGGCATGCCAAACCCCTACGTTAAATTCCCGCCTGTGAGTATTAATGTAGGTCGAAACCTTCACGGTTTCGACAATATAGAGTCAAGACCACAAGGGTCTTGCCTACAAACTATCTACCGATGAAGTAAGCCAGTATTGCCGGATTATTACAGCATTATCAAAGACAATTGAAATTCAGAAAACCCTCAATCCGTTATTCGAACAAGCCGAAGCGGAGATTTTAAAGATATAGTTGGCGGTCGTGGCGCACGAGGACGTACGCCACGCTCTATTGTCGGGTTTCTCTACCGTTTATGACGGTGTCGAAACGCCGACCTACGAGGCATAATCAGAGCGGCTCACGAGGCACCCCTGCGGATATTGGCGGGGTTGCGGGAATCCTGCTATACGATTAGGGCGCGATTATCGCGCCTCTACGCCTATAATTCTACCGGCACTTGCCACTTCTAAATCGAGTTTATTTAGAGATTAAAGTATATGTTGCCTGTTCACCTGATTTATGGAGATAAAACCATGAGCGAACTAATCGATAATTCCCAGCGAAAAAAAGAACTGCTTAAACATATGATATTGCAGCTTCACAAAGGCGAGGCCCCCGAGGCAGTGGAGGCGCGACTTAGCCGGCTGCTCGGCGAAGTGCTTTACGATATGGTAGTCGAAGTCAAGCAAGAACTTATGGCCGAAGGGTTATCAGTCGACGATGTGTTGAAGATGTGCGATATCCATTCGGCGGCATTGCGGGGAAATATCAGCAAAAGCCCAAAAGGGGCATCCCCCGGCAATCCGATATATACGGTCCAGCAGGAAAATAAGGCCATGCAGTGGGAGATGGCATCGGTAAAAAAACTGTTCGATTATATCAAGTCACAGACTTCAAAATCAAACAATGAATCTGTCATAAATCAGGTAAGGGTTCATTTCAATTCGCTGGCTGATGTCGAAAAGCATTATCGACGAAAAGAGAACCTGCTGTTTCCATTCATGGAAAAGCATGGCATAATCGGGCTGTCCAAAGTAATGTGGGGAAAGCAAGATTTAATTCGGACATATTTTATTATTGGATAGAATGATTTTACGATATTTCCATAGATCCTTATTTAACTTGATTCTTTCTAATCAAAATACAATTGAAATCGAGCAAGAATAAGATTACATTGGAGGCATAATGCAAACCGAGAACATTGTTTTCGCGCTTGGCTTAACGATTTTCGCCGGTTTGTCAACCGGTGTCGGCAGCTTGATGGCGCTGATGACGAAGAAATTCAATTCGCGATTTTTAAGCGCGACGCTGGGGTTTTCGGCCGGCGTGATGATATATGTATCACTAATCGAGATATTCGGAAAGGCGAAGCGTTCGCTGGTTTTGGCGTTAGGCGATAAGTTAGGGTACTGGGTTACCGTAATAGCTTTTTTTGCCGGAATCGGGATTATCGCGCTGATAGATAAGCTGGTGCCATCGTTAGAGAACCCTCATGAGATTAAAAATATAAGTATAGAAAGCTATTCCCAAAAGGCCGATAGCCAGAAACTTCTTAGGATGGGGTTGTTTTCGGCCATCGCAATCGCCATTCATAATTTTCCCGAGGGATTGGCCACATTCATGGCGGCTTTGAGCAATCCTACGCTTGGTATCAGTATCGCGGTGGCTATCGCCATTCACAATATCCCGGAGGGGCTGGCGGTTTCGGTTCCGATCTATTTTTCGACTAAAAGTCGCATCAAAGCTTTTTGGCTATCTTTTTTATCCGGGTT
>JAAYTW010000273.1 GCA_012517955.1 Candidatus Zixiibacteriota bacterium
ATATTATGTTTGACCTGTCCCCGAGTTTGTATTCCGTAGGAGTGTGACAGTAGGTCGCCGCGTCCGATTTCGCCGGCAATATTACCGCTGCCGTCATATTTAGTAGCGTGAAATATATCGAGCGCCATAGGCAAATTCTTGACCGAGCCGTATGCAACAAATGCCTTAGGGTTATCAAATGCCCGATTAGGCCAATTATCCGGTCGGTTCTTGATATATTGGCCAGTCCAGATATCAAGACCAAGAAAGGACAGGTCGATTTTTAGCATGAGAGCGTCCCAGACATATCGCCCGGTATTTCCCCACAGGCCCGGACCAAACACGCGTTGATTACCGTATGATAGTTGCTGTCTTCCTGTCTTGATACCTATGGGGCTTCCGGCTATACGCAGCCACTCGATAAACGCCTGCCTGATATCGCACCAGTCTCCTAAAGGATTATTTGAAGCAAAATCATCTTGTCCAAGCCGCGACCAGATGGGGCGCGCATCGCGCAACTGTAAGAACGCTCTTGCTCGATCAGCGATTCGCAGATTAAAATCCAACATGATTCTCGTTAGTACTAATCCGTTTTTTGCGGCTGGGTTATAGCCACGAACATCAAACCCCTCCTGATACTCATAGCGCATACGCAAATTGGCTCCGATATCAAGCCTAAACGGACCACAGGGAAGGTTTTTAATGTTACCGGCCCAATCGCTCGGGTGCTATGAGCGTCAGCCATAGTACAACCCAATTGGCAGCAATCACAATTATCGAAGTTCGAGGTCTTTTCATCCCCATACCGCCCCGTAGACCATGCCGGCGATTGTCGCCATAACGATTACTAACGACACAAAGACAATGGTCTTCTTGGTGCCCATGATAGACCGAATCACAAGCATATTCGGAAGTGATAGGGCCGGTCCAGCCAATAGAAGGGCCAAGGCAGGGCCCTTACCCATACCGCTGCCTATCAAACCTTGAAGTATCGGTACTTCGGTCAGGGTCGCGAAATACATGAAGGCACCTGCTACTGACGCGAACAGGTTTGCCCAAAGCGAATTACCGCCCACCGAACCGCTTATCCACTGTGATGGAATCAATCCTTCCATACCGGGACGACCGAGAAGCAAACCTGCCACAAGGACACCGCCGAATAGAAGCGGCAGAATCTGCTTGGCGAAACCCCATGTTTGGGAAAACCATTCGCCTGATTCGTCTTCCCGCCGGCTTGTTATAATAGACAATCCCACTACCGCCGCCGAAAAAGCCAGTAATGGCTGATGGGGAAAGACTAAAGCGATTGCCGCCGTGGCCAGGGCCGTGATGCCGACAGCAATTTTGGACAGCTTAAACCAAAAGACCAACATCGCGCCGAATGCAACCGACATAATACCGGTGATAAGCCACTTATATGAGTAGATGAGAAACCATAAGCCTGTCGCCTCGTTCGGCTTGCCCCAATTGGCAAATACAAGTATGCCAACCATAGCGGCAAAGTACAGACCATTTTGCCATAACGGACGATTTACTGCCGGCTCGGGCATTGCCATTTGAGCGTTTATTTTTTCCGTCTCTTCTTTGCGATAAATCAGGTGCATCAGCAAACCGATTATAATGCTGAAACCAATCGCACCGACCGTGCGGGCGACACCTAATTCCATACCTAATACTCTAGCTGTGAGAACGATTGCCAAGACATTGATTGCGGGGCCGGAATAAAGAAAAGCCGTGGCCGGGCCAAGACCAGCTCCCATACGGTAAATTCCGGCGAAAAGCGGCAGAACGGTACAAGAACAGACAGCAAGAATAGTCCCGGATACTGATGCCACGCCGTACGATAAAACCTTGTTCGCCTTTGCCCCGAGATATTTCATCACCGAAGCTTGGCTGACAAAGACCGCAATTGCTCCGGCTATAAAGAATGCGGGGATAAGACATAGAATAACATGCTCTTGAGCATACCACTTGGTAAGCGCCAGGGATTCGATAACCGCCCCCCGTAGACGAGCACTGTCAATCGGGAGATAGAAGAAAATCACGAAAACCGCCACAATCCAGGCCAGCGGTTTCCACTCTTTTTTCCAATCCATCGCAGTCAATCCTTAAATGTTAAATTTATCAATTCCACTATTTGGCCTTTTTGCCAAATATATAATAAAAAATTATTTTTTTACGACAGCCGCTCCTCGGCGGGCATTAGCCACTAGTACATCCTCCACACAACCGAAAAAATTCAGGATACATGGCACACGCAGACGATAGAACACCTGTAATCCTCGCTTCTCGTCTTCTAATATCCCGGCGCCCTTCAAAACCGAAAGATGTTTGGAAATGGTTGAGATATCGGCGCCTATCATATCTCGTAGTTCACAGACACATCGTTCACCGCGAGATAATTCATCCACGATGAATAGCCTCGACGGATGAGCCATGGCTTTGATTATCTGTGCCCTGGCCTCGTATTTTTGTTTTGTTTTTGCGTCCATACAATTCCTTTTATGCCATTATCGGCTTTACTGGTTGGCAAAATAACCAAATAAATGAAAATGTCAAGGATATTTTCTTTGAGATATCTTTATTTTTTGATATATAACTTATTGATAAATAAACGATTACAATTCAATAGCCCAAATATCCATCGTCTTTTTCAGCTTTTCGATCAGGTGGCATTATGCATCAATGGGAAATCTTTTGGAAAGCCACGCAATAGCCAATACGGTAACCTGATATCGATTGTGTCCTTTGTAAATAGAAAAGGGGATTGGGTTGCTTTGCCCTGTTTGTCAGGTCTAATATGGCTCGGTTACTTCAGCAACAGCATCTTCTTTGTCTGCACGACATCATCAGCTTGAAAACGATATAAGTACATGCCTGTCGAAACAGGTCTATTAAAATCATCGCGACCATTCCACTCGATTCGGAAGGAACCGGCAGATTTACACTCATCCACGAGGGTCCGCACCCGATGTCCGAGTAAATCAAAAATATCAATCGATACTTGAGACTGTTTGGGTAAATAGTATTCGATTGTTGTTGCCGGATTGAACGGGTTGGGATAATTCTGTGAGATGGAAAAACGGCGCGGTAAGGATAATGAGGCGTTTCCGTCAATATCGGCAACCACAAATCGCAAGATTAATAATGAGTCGGAATCAGCAACATAAATATAATCGCCGGAAACCGAAACCCCCTTCGCAGGCAGGGAAGTATTATAACTGCCCGCCGATGTTGGATTGGCAGGATTGGACACGTCAACTATTTGTAGACTGAAATAATCACCGATATACGCGTAATTACCGCTGACCACAACCCTGTAAGCCACCCCAGGAGTATTGTAATTACCCACCAGTAGCGGATTAGTAGGGTTGGCTATGTTGATGATTTGAAGTCCTTGATCGCGATCTGCAATAAAAGCATTGTTCCCCGAAAGATACACGTCATCGGAATAGCCGTCGGTATTGTATGCACCTGTAAATATAGGATTAGCGGGATCGGATACGTTTATTATCACCAAGCCGCGCTCAAAATCGGCCACATAAGCATAATCCCCCGAGACAACTATGCCCGTCGCATACCCAAAGGTGTTCCAATTACCCACCCAAGTAGGATTTGAGAGAGTGGAAATATCATAAATTTCCAGCCCGAATAATCCATCAGCGACATAAGCAAGATTTCCTCTCACAAAAACGGCCTCCGCCGTACCGGGGGTATTATAACTGCCGATACAAGAAGGGCCGGAGGGATTTGACACATCGATTATCTGGAAACCGGAATCATAGTCGGCGATATAGGCGTAATTGCCAAGCACGAAAACCCCGATTGCATCGCCAGGCGTATCGCAGCCGCCGATTAATGCAGGACTGGCCGGAAAAGATACATCTACTATCCGTAGACCATAGTCGAAATCGGCGACATAGACAAGGTCATTCAGACTAAAGACATCGAAAGGACACCCCGGCGTATCGAGAATACCGACGTATTCCACTTGGCCGAATAATGGTGTTGCAAATATCCCAATACCAAAAAGTAAGGACAATATTATCATAATATGATTCTTAATCATGATAACTCCGCATGACATTGCCTCTTATATTGTTAAACATAAAAATTACCTGTCACCTATAAACACTCAAATAAATTTTAAAATTACGAACAAACGATGTCAAGGAAATTTCAGGGATTTATCTTTAGAGAAGGAACGAAAAAGTGGATTAGCGATACAACTCTTTACACATGAATATCTTATCTATGGCGGCCCCAACCTCACTCTCCCTAAACTTCTGTGAGCTTCAGTTTTCCAGTCCGATTACGCTACGCCTACACCAACGGAACAAGTCAGCGACTTATACCATAAAGGCGGCGGCCCTTCAAATCTTATTGACTTTTAAAAAATCGCCGCGTATAATTTAAAGATTTTGGGGATGGAGTCCCCCA
>JAAYTW010000274.1 GCA_012517955.1 Candidatus Zixiibacteriota bacterium
CCTAAAGAGTCGATAAATTCAACATTGGAAGGATCGGCATCAATTAGAATCTGGTGCCTTATCGTATCACCTTGTGGTGTAATGCCGTCAGAGTTTACTTTGAATGAATTGTCTATATTATCCACATGCCTCAACGCCCCGCGCGCTTCAATGGTCAACTTTCCTCCAATCTCGCATAAAGCGAATCATGATTAAATTTCACCAGGCAGGTTTTAGGACTGGTAGGATAAGCATTTGTCCATCTGACATATGTTGAATCGCGGCGATATATTCTGTCGTAGGATTTGGGACTGACAACCTCACTCGATATCCATTTACTTCTATACCGATACATGGCAGGGGAAAAATCTATCTGCCGTTTCAATTTTATATGAATAATACACTATATAATCACCCACAACGTCAGCAAGGCTGTACGTATTCAAGTATATTTGGACCTATTAATTTTAAGTTAAGGAACACATTTTCGAAAAGCAAGCATTTTTAGATTTAAATCTTTTCCTTTCCAATGGCTGATATAGAACGAGGATTACATTTCAGCTTTTATAATTCTACAACCGAGAAAATCAACGTTACCGCCAAACTCGTTGCAAACGTTGATGGAGTTTATGGAAAAATCCGAGCGAATCTTGATGATATTCAGTTAATAAATTATTACCTGAAACGGTGCCTGATAACCGATTCAAGATCTATCCCTCAAAAAAAATTTCCCCGATACTATGTCGTCAAGCGAGGCTGCGGATTATATGGGTATTGCGAAGTATACGCGGGAGAATTGGGGGTCTGAGGGCAAAATCGAAGTTACAAAGGTTGGGAGGCTCAATAAATTTAAGAGAGCCAGTCTGGATAAATTTATCGAACGACATACGGGCACTTCACATCAAATACGAAAATCTCAAAAATCGAAAAAGAAATAATTTGTGCCAAATTTGTGCCATTTTACATCTAAATTTGGAGAATTAAAGGGAATTAGAAGGAGCAATAAACAGGTCATTATATCGACGTACAGCATTGATAGGAAATAGTTAAGGACAGGAGCCCCGCAACTCCTGTCCTCGTGGTGTCGAGAGTGGGGAACTCCCGACATAATGTGATACAATCTTCCGCGAAAATTATTCCCTATTTATTGACCTGGTGGTTATAAGTTTAATTATTAAAAAGGCGACCTCGCACGATCGCCTTTTAAAATTGATATGTCTGGTTCGAATTATTTGTGTTGGTTGGTACTTTTCGGCCCGGGCCTCAATACTGGCGGCGGAAACAAATAACAATAATCTATCCAGGATATCCCTTTAAAATAAGAAATGAGCCGGGTAACATCGGATCCCCTATATTCGCAATCTCCATTGACATCGCCGGCTACATATAAATAACCGTTACCGGGCAGGCTGGCATCGCTACAGGAATCAGGCGGCGGTAATCCGATACCTTTAAAATAACGTACCCCGTAAATGGCGTCCCCACCAATCAGAACTCCATCGCCGTTCATATCGCCGGGTACGTATGTACAGGGCGCAGGGCCCGCGGTGCCACGTGGCGAATTGGACAATGCCGACACATTCAAATTTTTGTCAGTCGCCTTTAAAGCGAAATAGTAACTATTGCCATAAATCAAACCCGAAACGATTAATGTTTCGACCGAACCGCCGGTTTTAGGAATACCCTCGTTCGTTAATTGCGTGGCGGCATTCCATCGGGCGGTTGAGTTAATAGGCCCGGAGGCTTCCGGGCAATATCTAATATCATAATAGGCGTTCTGGCCGGAGGAACCATCATCACCGGGTGCGGTCCAAATCAGTTTTATCTGATTTAATCCCGGCCCCCCGACACAATGTAGGTCAGTCACAGTAGCCGGCGATATATGGTCGGACGTGTCTTCATCCATCGGGAAATAACGTGGGAGACCAAGCCCCGCTCTTTCATCAGGTCCTCCATGCAAACGGCCGCTGCCCGATACTAAAAACAGCTGTTGCCCGTTGGTTTTAATAACAATGTCGCCTATGCAGTAACCATTATAGCTTCTATAAGTATTGGGTGTTCCGGTTCCCTCTTCTGTTTGAAGCACAATCGATGGCGGGGCGGTTACGCAAGCCGGGGTCCCGCTTAAGAAAACATTGTCAATTACATCTATACGTGGAAAATCCCAACCATCCGATTGACCGGTACCGACATTAACGCAGGCGATGCGCGGGGTCAGATAGTTCGCCCAATCATGATTGCCGGAGCCTTCGCTTCCATGATGACCGATATGGGCTACTTCAACACCTATAGTCGCGCTTAATAAATTCGCGCCGGAGGGCGAACAGAGAGATTGAACTAACGGAGTTTCCACGTTGGCGTAATTGGTGGCCGTATGACGACCGGTACACCACTGGTCGTCGTCGCCACCGCCCAGGTCGGAGCTGTAAATATATGCGAACTTGCCATATTTAATCAGCATAACGATGCTTTTATCATTTTCTTCTGATACAGATACCGAACCACCTCCAAGTATATTCCCATGTACCGCCACACAAGTAGCGGTGGCCCCATTTCCAAGTTGCAGGACGGTTCCCAGCGGCATTGGCTGGGCCGGCCCGGCGGTAGTCCCAATCGCCGCATTAAAAAACGCAGTTGTATATACATTTGACTTAGTGCTTCCGTTATAATAAACCCGCTGGGTAACATCATATCCCCCGTTCATAACTTCATCTAAACCACCGATATGGTCGCTGTCGAGGTGACAAGCTATAATATAAGACAAAGCATCGGATGTTGTTAAGCCAATAGATTGCAAGTAAGGAATGATATCGCTTGTACCATCGCCGTTTTCCCCACCGTCCATTAGGATAATTGTGCCATTGGGACCTATAACCAAAGCACAGCCGGCTGTCTGCACATTGATATAATGAATTTCCAGTAAACCCGAGGGGGTAAATCCAAAGGCAATAGAACCAACCCCGATAAAAAAGATTGCTATTGCCGGTAAGAATTTAGCCATATTATCCTCGCTTTTCATATAATTCTATCTACTTCGCCCAGACTCAGAAGAACCACCACATAGTATAATATATTTTTTAAAATTGTAAATAAAAGTATATAAGGTTCTTTTCGAAATGACCATAAAACCGCCGTTAAATCAGAGCCAATCGATAAATGGCCCAAACTTAAAGGAATTCAATAGGTTATCCAGCTTGCCGGCGGTATTTTTGAGATTGTAATAATGACGAAAAGTATTTCCGAATCCAGCTCCTTTTACTCGCGGCTGTTCAGGATCGAATTCCCAGGGATGAAGATAGACGATTACCGGTCTATTTTCGGCATTGACTTTTCTGAAGTTTCGATTGATTAAAAAATCGGGATATAAACGAAAATAACCCCCTCCCCCCGCCGGAATTCGCCTGCCCCAAAAATCGACTACGGTCATAGGATATTCTTTTATAATCGCTTTGCCTTTGTCAACGATATCAAAAGGCGCCAGGGGAATTGA
>JAAYTW010000275.1 GCA_012517955.1 Candidatus Zixiibacteriota bacterium
AGTTGATTCAAGTTTCAAAAAATGAAAAAAGAGACCCGGCGGAACTGGAACGATTAAGACAGGTGGTCGCCCAACTTGAAGAACAGCGGAATACTCTGGCCGGCGAAATAACCGTCTTCAGCCGCCAATTAGAAACCGCCGAGGGTGGGGCCGAGTTAATGGCCAGCTATGTCGAACGCCGGGATGAGCTAAGCGCCCGTAAAATCAAACTTGTGGAAGAATTATCGATTCTGGGAATGACCAAGGAGTGTATAGAACAAGCCCGCCAGAATATCATGATATCAACGCTGGAAGTCCTCGAAAGCCGAACCTCGGAAATCTTGCAAATGATTACGGCCGGTAAATACAGTCGCGTCCGTTTCGATAAATCTACATTGAAATTTGAGGTGTTCGCCGACCAGAAAAACGGCTGGGTGGACCCCGAAAAGGAACTATCTAAAGCTACAGTTGAACAAATCTATCTGACCGCCCGCCTGGCTTTGACAGAACTATTGGCCGAAAAGTCCAAACCGCCTATTATCCTCGATGACCCATTCGATAGTTTCGATTCTCAGCGCCTTGACAACACCATGAAGATGCTCAAACAGCTTGCCGCCGACCGCCAGATTCTGCTTTTGACATCAGATGACCGTTTCGACCGGTACGCCGACCATACAATCCAATTGCAGCAAATATAAAGCCGCCTTTTCTGAAAAATTTTCCAAGTCGCTTACTAAATTTCTAAAAATATCCTCTTAAAATCTAATCAAACGCGAGAATTCGCTTGATTTTATAATCATCACGTATAACTTTATTAACATGGATGAGCTATGGGCGCCGTGGCGTGCGAAGTATATTTCGGGTGAACATGAAAAAGGGTGTATATTCTGTAACAGGTTGAAGCAGAAAGATGACCGCCAGAACTTGATTCTGTATCGCGGCAAAAAAGCCTTTATCATTCTAAATCGTTTTCCATACAATAGCGGCCATCTGATGGTCGCGCCTAAAGCGCATAAGGCCGAAATCGCCGAACTTACCAAAGCCGAACAGGCGGAATTGTTCGAATTGGTGATTTTATCCCGAAAAGTACTCGGTAAAGCCATGCCCATCGAAGGGCTTAATATCGGCATCAATATCGGCGAGGTGGCCGGTTCCAGCATCAAGGACCACCTTCATATCCACGTCGTGCCCCGTTTTTTGGGCGATACCAATTTTATGCCCGTGGTCGGACAAGTAAAAGTTCAATCGTTTTCGCTTCCCGATACATTTGAGATGTTGAAAAAAGCTCTCAATTCTATTGTGAAAAAGTGAAAATACCGACTAAAAAAGAACTGATTGAATTACAAAAAAAATATCGCACCGATAAAAAAATCGGCGAGGTGTTCGGTGTGCCGGGTAGGCTTGTCGCTTACTGGCGATCCAAGAAAAAAATCGGTCCATACAATCAGCCTAAATACTCCCGCGAAAAAATTACGGAACTCTGGGAACGATTCGGCAACGATAAGCTTGCCGGACTCGAACTAGGTATCTCCGGTCCCGGTTTTCGTCAGTGGCGTATCAAATACGGTCTCAAAAATAAACCGATTCGCCTGAAATTCGAACAACTCGAATTATTGCTTCCCGATAATAACCGCAAAACCAAAACCACCCGCAAAGAAACCTTTATCCGTAAACTCCTGGCCAAAAAAGCCGGATTGAAAACTGTCGACGAGGGGCAGGTTATCGATGTCGCGCCGGATTGCGCCTTTATCGGCGTGGAGGCCACTTTGGCGCTCAATTATTTCAAGGAGATGGGCGTACCCCGGATTTGGGATAAGTCAAAAATCGCAATAGTGTTCGACAAACCGTTTTTTGCGCTGGGATGTCGGAATCACGCCAGTTTGAAATCCGTCCGCGAATTTATTAAGAAACATGGTATCGACCGATTTTACGATATTGGCTGGGGCGTATCCCATCAGGTGATAACCGAACAGGGCCTGGTCTTGCCTAATAATCTCGTCTTGGGAACCGGCAGTCATACTCTGGCTTTTGGCGCGTTAAGCGCCCTGGCGTTCGAGGTCAGCCCCATGGATATCGCGTCCGTGTGGGCCACCGGCCGCGCCTGGATAAAAGTCCCTCCGACAATAAAAATCATCTTCAAAGGCACCCTCGCGCGCGGTGTCGGCGCCAAAGATATCGTTCTGAAATTGTTTCATGATTTCGGAACAGGCAAAGCCAATTATCGGGCTATCGAATTCGCCGGTGACACGATTTCCACGATGTCTATCTCGCAAAGATTTATTATCGCCGGACTTACCCGCGATTTCAATGCCAAATCGGTGCTGCTGCCTTTCGATGCCGTCACCCAGAAATACTTAAAAAAATTCAGCCGCCAAAAATTCGCCCCCATCACGCCCGATCAGGATGCGCGCTACGAAAACGAAATGGAAATCGATGTTTCTTACCTGACCCCCCAAATTGCCTCGATTGACCATCAAAGCCACATAAAACCTGTGGAAGAGATGGTCGGCAAAAGAATCGATTTGATTGTGATAGGAGGATGTTCCCACGGCACGCTGGCCGATATCGAACAGGCGGCGATGATTCTTAGGGGACGGCGAGCCCATCGCGAAACCCGGGTTTTAATCTTACCCGATTCAAGAAATTCCTATATCGAAGCGATTGATAAGGGATATATAAAAACTCTTCTCGAATCGGGTTGTATCGTTCCCAGCTCCGGCTACGATAGCGGACTATGGATGATGGCCGATGCCGAAAGAATTCTGGCCACCTGTAACTGCTCCCAGCAACATGGCAAAGAATTCTACCTGGGGTCGCCGGCTACGGCGGCTGCCTCGGCGCTGGAGGGCGCCATTACCGATCCCCGGAAATACTTATGACAACGAAGCTAAAAGGAAAAGCCCATATCTTGGGCAACGATATTTTTGTGGATATTATCCTGCCGGATAGCGAAATCGATTGCGACTCACCCTTGTTCCAGCGAAGCGCCGTAAAGGCCGACCGAGCGACAATCGCCCAAATTGAAGCCGGTGATTTTCTTCTGGCGGGCGTAAATTTCGGCATCTGCCACGAGAGTTGTCCGGGCTCTAAAATTGAAGCGACGGTGGCGTATCTGAAAGAACTCAAATTGGGCTGTTTGGTGGCGGCTTCATTTTCGCGGATGTTTTATCGGGCGGCTGTCAATGGTGGCCTGCCGCTGATTGAATCCAGAGAAGCGTTCCGTTTGGTGAAACCCCACGAAGAAATCGAAATTGATTTGCTCAAGGGGGAGATTTTCTGCAAATCCGGCGTGGTGAACGGCCAGCCGTTGCCCGAACCCCTATGGCGCATCATCGAATCCGGCGGCTTAGTCGGCTATGTGAAACGGGCCGGGGGAAGGTAATCTTTTAATTTATCGTATAACTTCCTTGATGACTCGACATTAGGTGTCGTTATAGAGGCGTCGGGTCTTCGTACCCGACGCCCCGGTCAGGTGCGGAGACCTGACCGCACTATGAACATCCGTAGGTCGGCGTTTCGACACCGGCCACTGCCGGATGAGAAACCCGACATCTCCTTATTCTGTGCCCGGCAGATGTCCATATCTGCCGTTTTTTGCGTGCCTTTAGTGCCATACGCCCTCCGCCGTAGGGGCAGGTCTTGCGCCTGCCCGGGCGACCGCAAGGGTCGCCCCTACAATAATCTCCGGGCTTGACCCGGAATCCAGGATTATACCCTGGTTAAATACCTGGAT
>JAAYTW010000276.1 GCA_012517955.1 Candidatus Zixiibacteriota bacterium
CATAAAGTTGTAACCAAAATCAAGATGTTCCCAGCCATGCAAACAAATTCACAAAATTACTGAAAACGGCGTGGTAAATGGAAATACTCACGGAATCTTCAGCCAAACAAAATGACCGTTTGGTTACCGTTTTTGCGGTTTTCGCCATATTAATAGCTATCGCTATATCTTTTGCCTCTCTTGGCAATCATGATATTGTGTCTCCGGCTGTCGAAAACCCCGAAGATATCGCCGCCGATGCGGCCGCCGCCGGAATCCAAGCCGCTAAAGGACATATCGAATGCCATAGTCTAAAAAGCGGTGGCTCGCTTCCCCGTCAATACTACGTAAACGGAGGTCGCTTCGAGGTCATCTGGGGAGAGTTCAACCCTATCGATTCAACTGTCAAAATCAGATCCACTGGATATTATGAACTGCCCGGCGTTGCGGATGAATTCGGCACGAAAAGTTATTGCGCCCGATTAGAAACGGACATTAAAGTAAACTTAATTGCCACCCATAATCAATCGCCGATATTGGCTCGCTACTATCAGCGGCATCAATTAGCCATAGAAAGCAATTTAAGGGCGGCCCGATAAACCTTGCCTCAGCTGATTCAGTGTCCTATAGTTGTTGTAATCATATTAGCATGGAATCAGTATCAGTATTTTTTCCGACGTTCAATCATGTAATTTGAACCGGGCAGAGATTTGGTATACTTTTTTAAATCGGCCATCATATGCGACATCTCACCTACGTGGGTAAATGTGCGGGCCTGATTCGGAATCACCGCGATTGAGATACTCATTATCGGAAATCTTTCCAGTTTGCCGCTGCGATTGGTTACTTCTATATACCCTTTTTCGCGGTCGGCCTCATTATATCTAAATGGTATCATTTTATCGAAAGTGGAAATGATATTCTTGCAAACTATATGCACTTTATCCATCGGTATTACGAATACGTAATCATCGCCCCCTATATGACCGACAAACCCCCCCTCGACCAGGTCATGCACCGTATTTCTGATAATATGCGAAACCATCAGGATAATTTTATCTCCATAAAAATACCCATAATAGTCGTTATAAGCCTTAAAATTGTCCAGATCGGCATAGCAAACCGCAAACTCCTTGCCCTCCTGAAGGCGCATATTTATTTCATGCTCGATTGCCGCCGGACCGGGCAATTTTGTCGTGGGGTTGACGCCTAAATCTCGCCGCGACCTGGCGATTAACATCTCCATCTTAGCCCTTACCAGTTCATAATCCCAGAAATTCGTAACGACCTCATCCACGCCGCAACGATACGCATCGATAATCGTTTTTTTATCAGGAGCCGGGTGAAAGAAAACAATCGGTACAAACTGCAAATTAGAATCGCGTTTTATCGTAGGCAACAATTCCATCATCCAATCGGTCGGTCCGTTTCCCGCGATTACTATCATTTCAAGCATCACCCTCTGTGCCTGCGTATATAGCTCAGCGAAATTGGAAAATGGATGGATGACCACGTCGAACACCTGAATAGATTTTAAAATCCGGTCCTCGACGGCCGTTCCTCTCTGGCATAAGGCGCAATGGAATTTCGGCCTTATTTTCCTGACGTCTATCGCTTCCGTGGAATTCGCGGTCTTTGTTCCCATCGTTCCCTCGGGTGAAATTCCCGGTGCTCGGAAATCACGAAATCCTTGTCTAAGTGCGTATATATCTCCGTTGTCGATATATCGGCATGTCCAAGCAGTTCCTGCACTGCCACCAGGTCCGCCCCCCCCATCAATAGATGCGTTGCGAAACTATGCCGAAAAGAATGCGGCGATATATCCTTGTCGATATTCGCTAAAAGACAATATTTTCTCACTATTCGCCAGCCCGCCATACGCTTAAGCGGATTGCCCCGATTGCCCAAAAAAATGAAATCGCCGCTTTTTTGATTTGCCAGGTGGGGGCGGCTTAATTCCAGGTATTCTTTCAATACCTGCCAAGCCACTTTCCCCATCGGCACAACCCGCTCTTTTCGACCTTTTCCGAATAATCTGACCAAAGCCATCTCCGGCATTAAATCCGACCTTTTGCAATTAAGCGCCTCCGAAATCCTGGCGCCCGTACCATATAAAAATTCCAGAAAGGCTTTATCGCGTAATCCCAAATCCGTTTTCGAATCAGGCTGCGATAGTATCGCGAAAACTTGCTCTATCGTTAACGTTTCAGGCAATGGCCTGAATGTCTTCGGCCCGCCTATTATGGCGGCCTCATCTTTATCGATTGCCTTTATCTTCCTGGCATATCTAAACAACCCCTTTATCGCGCTTAGATTGCGAGCTATGGAACTCGCTGATAAATGGCTTTTCTGAAGCTTGATAAGGTAATCTGTTATATCAAGCGACGTTATACTGTCGATGCTTCGTCCCGAAAAGTTATTGAGAAATCTTCTCAAATCACGTTCGTAGGCTTCAACGCTGTTTTCCGAGGCGCCTTTCTCCAACCGCAGGCTTTCCAGATAAAGTTCAATCAGCTCTTGCATAATTTGATAATATCACCTTCATCGCTCTTAGTCAAATATATCAACAAAGAGAAAAGGCCCCCATAAGGAGGCCTTCTCAGAATCAGTATTTTGAACTTACTATTTAAGTAAGGTCATCTGCTGAATCTTGGTGTAATCACCGGCGCTGAGCTTGTAATAATACACGCCGGTTGAAACGTTAGAAGCATCCCATTTAGCCTGATGGAAACCGGCTTCCAGCTTGCCGGAAACCAGGGTCGCAACTTTCTGACCAAGAATGTTGTAGACGCTCAAATCAACTTGAGATTCTTTCGGTAGTGCGAAATTAATCAAGGTTTGAGCGTTAAACGGGTTGGGATAATTCTGGAACAACGCGTAGCTGTTGGGCAATATGGTTATGCCGTCATTAATACCGCTCGTCAAAGCGCGGAGAGTAACTGGAATCTGCGGCGTGACGGAGCTATTGTTGGCTATGATTACAGTTCCTACGAAGGTTGTGTCATGCTGCAAATCCGCGTTGGTGAGGTCGCAGGTAATCGTAATAGGCATATTGCCGCCAGCGTTCACCGAACCTGATCTCGGATCGACCACTAACCAGGTCGAATGTGGCGTAATTTCATACCCCTGAACCAGGTCATAGGATACGCCGCCCGCGTCTCCCTGCACCAAGCAGAATAGGATACCAAAAGCTGGATCCCATTCAGTCGTGAAACACAAACCGCCGGCTATATCATCGTCGCCGCCATTGTGGTCGATTGCGTAGAAAGAAACGCCTGTGTACGAACCGGTTCTGGGATCGAATTGCGATACCAGTGTCGCCGGGGCGCCGTCTTGCGAGAATACCCACAACCATGGTCCATCAGCGGAGGCGTTATCCCAGGCCATACCGTAGATGCTCAAAGTATTACTGTATGTGTTGATAGCAGTACCGCTTCTGTCAAACTCGACGATATTTGATGAAAAATTGGCGGTCCAGAAATGGTCTGACACGGGATCCCATGCCAGAGCTCTGCACGGCAAACTGAATCCGCTGGGAGCCGGCAAATTACCAACAATCGAACCGGTTGTATCGATTATATACAAACCACTCTCGTCCGAACCATAAAGATATTCGCCATCCCAGGCAAGGTCACGAACGCCCCAGGTCGATGTTGTCCCTTGGTCGTATGATTCGATATGGTTGCCTTGCGCGTCGAATTTGTGGAATTTGTGTACGTCATCGACCGGGTGACGACCGGTTACCCAGAAATAACGCCCGTCAAATTCAATACCCAAACAGGCTTCATCGCCGGTCGGGGTTTGCGGGTCAAATGTGAATACTTCATCGCCGAAATCATCGGTTACGG
>JAAYTW010000277.1 GCA_012517955.1 Candidatus Zixiibacteriota bacterium
CAATCTGCGGCTGGCATATTTGCGCCAAACGCTTTATCTGACCCGGGCGGCTCATGCCTATTTCAAAGACACCCGCATGATAGGATTCATCCAAACCAAATAAACTCAGGGGCAAGCCGATTAGGTTATTGAAATTACCAATCGTCGTCAGCGTACGATACCGGGTACGGTAACAGGAGGCTGTCAATTCTTTGGTGGTGGTTTTGCCGTTCGATCCGGTAATGGCCGCGCAAATTATCGAATAACGCGAGCGATAATAAGCCGCCAGATCGCCCAAGGCCTGTAAGGTATCTTTTACTTTGAAAAGAAGGCCGCCGTTTCCGGCGTAATCCCGATTCACGACAGCGGCCACCGCCCCCTTGTTGAAAGCTTCTTTAACGAATTTATGCCCATCATAATTTTCTCCAATCAGCGCGAAAAAAATATCGCCCGGCTTTAGGGTGCGCGTATCGGTTGAGACGCCACTCGCGGCGACGTCAGCTAAATCATACGGGTATTTTCTCGCCATCGGATTTTCAAATGTAATATGCGCCGCCAGCGCTTTTTGAACCTCCGACAGATCAAATTTCATAATATCAAGAAGCGGCATAGCCCATTTTTTTTAGATACTTTCTAATTACATCCTGATCGGAAAAGTACGTTTTAGTCTTTCCCACAATTTGATAATTTTCGTGACCCTTACCGGCGATTATCACCAGATCGCCCGCGCCTGCCATTCCCAAGGCCACCCCGATGGCTTCATCGCGGTTTTCGATAACTTTCAGTTTATCTTTATTAGCGACGCCAGCGACAATATCCGAGATGATTTTTTCTGGGATTTCGGTACGCGGATTATCTGTCGTTACAATAACCCGGTCAGCCAACCTGCTGGCGATATCGCCCATAATCGGGCGTTTGGTCTTGTCCCGGTCGCCGCCACATCCAAAAACGATTATTTTATAACCGCTTGTATCGACCCCTTCGAGAAGGTTCTTGATAGCATCCGGAGTGTGCGCATAATCGACTATAACATCAAAAGGCTGGCCGCAATCGATTTTTTGCACTCTTCCCGGAACCTGCGGCCCGGTGGCCAAAGCTTCAGCCGCCTCTGCCAATGTCAAGCCCATTCCCAGCGCTCCCGCCAAAGCCCCGGCCGCGTTCATTAGATTAAATTTCCCCATGTAAGGCAAACTACTCCGAATAGAAAGTCCCCGATATGATGCTTCATAGTGGCGGCGGTTATTATTATAGCCGAGGTTTCTAACAACCAAATCACTTTTCAAAACATTATCGCTATTACCAACGGCGGCGTAATAAATAACGCGCCCCGGAAATGCATCCTGCAGGCGCCGGGAGTAGGGGTCAAGCGCGTTCAAAACAGCAAATCCATCCCTTTTTAAAAGCTTATCAAAAAGAATACGCTTGGCTTTAAAATAAGACTCCATATCTTTATGATAGTCAAGGTGATCTTGCGTCAGATTAGTATATATGGCTCCGGAAAACTCTATATTATCAACTCGTCCCAAGTCCAAGCCATGCGATGATACTTCCATGACGCATCCCCCCAGGCCGTTGCGTTTGACCTCCGCCAGCATCGCCTGTAATTCCAGCGAATCGGGTGTAGTATTCAAAGCGGCGACAATGCGCTTGCCCGTGTCGTACTCAATAGTACCGAACCTTCCCCATTTTTTTCCGCGGCTGGCCATAATATGAGCTAACATATATGTGGTAGTTGTTTTACCATTGGTGCCGGTAACGCCTATAACCGGGATATTTTTTGACGGGTCATCATAAAATCTGGCCGCCACCAAAGACATCGTGCGACGAATATCCCGGCAGATGACTTGGGGAATTCCCGTTAACCCATCGATTGGCGTTTCGCTGACCACGGCAACAGCACCCATAGATACTGCTTCGGGAACGAATTTCCGCCCATCAACCGCGAAACCGGCAACAGCAAAAAACAAATCCCCCGGTTTTACCCGCCTGGAATCATTAGCCAGACCGGTAATTATTAGGGCGAGTTTATCGGTGGGTATCTGAAAATCGGTGTTTTTAAATAGCTCACCGAGCGTTTTCTGATTTTTATTGTCGGTCATATTATTTACTGCTACTAAGTTCACTTGATGCACACCTCAATTTTATAGTAATCCCCGGCTGTGCGAGTTCGCCCGGCGCGGGAAATTGTTCGATTACTATTCCTGACCCTTCGAAATCGCACTCATACCCGGAATTTCTGGCAAGCATTAACGCTCTGCGGATAGTTAGGCCTTTAAAATCGGGTACGCCTCCCTGTTCGACTGTGTAGGCAACCGTCTGCGCCTTTGCGGCAAAATCGTTAATAGGTTTCCGGCCAGGTTGATTTTTAGGAGGTAAAACCCTATTCTCAATAATCCCGCCGCTTTGGTAAAGCGATGATAACTTAGTCGGAATCATGCTGTAACGCTCCGCGATTGCCCGGAACACCGGCGCCGAGACTTCTCCGCCATATTTTGATTTTTTGGGCTCATCGAAGATAACAATACCGGCCACCTGCGGCATGTTCGCCGGGAAATAACCTATAAACGAGGCGCGCGATTTGCCGTGATCGTAACCGCCGTTTTCAGATATTTTCAAGGCGGTGCCGGTTTTTCCGGCTATAGTCACCGCGGCGGAGTCGGCTTTGGTGGCGGTTCCCCTAACGACGACTTCACGCAAAAAACGACTAATCGTCAAGGCTGTTTCGGGTAACATGATATTTCTGATCGGCTGAACATGGTTAAGCGGTTCGCGATGGCCGTCATCGTAAATCACTTCCTTGCCGAAATACGGTCGATACAATTGTCCGCCGCTGGCTATGGCCCCATACAACGCCATCATTTGTAACGGTGTGGCGGCAATGCCATGGCCGAAACAGACATTTGCAAGGTAATGCTGTCGCCAACCCAGTTTGTCGATTGATCCCGACGCTTCTCCGGGAAAATCTATTCCTAAGGGCATTGAGAAACCCGATTGTTTAATCATCTTATAAATCAATTTATCGCCCAATTTCAGACCCAGCTTGGCCGCGCCTATATTTGATGAATATACAACTATATCTTCTACCGATAGATTCGAGTAGCTATGGTCGTCGCGGATTATTCTATCGTCAACCCGGTATTTACCGTTTTCCACGAACACTATCGTTGCTGGATTAAAGAGACCGCTTTCCAAAGCTGCTCCGACGGCGATAACTTTGAAAGTGGAGCCGGGTTCGTACTGGTCGCATATCGGACGGTTGCGCCTATCGGGAGCTCCCGTTGAATCAAGCGAGGCACAGGCCAAAATTTCACCGGTGGCGACATTTTCGAAAATCGCCAGACCGTACTTGGCGTTATTTTCCTCAATGGCGGCGGCCAATTCCTGCTCAACTATCTGCTGGAGGTCAAGGTCAATAGAGATTACGATACTGGCTCCATTAACTGGTTGGACGACCGGTTTCTCCAAGAATTGGTAGCTTCTACCGCGAGCGTCGCGGGTTAACAGAAGTTTACCGTTTTGCCCGCATAGTTCTTTTTGGTAATATTTTTCCAAACCGGAAAGCCCGATATTATCTATATCAACCCGGCCAATCAGCGATAATGCCAGGTCGCCCCATGGATATACGCGGCGCGGTTCGATTGTGCGGTATAATGTATCGAGTCCGCAATTGTCGAGTTTCGCTTGAATTTCAGGCGTGGTTTTACGAGCAACCCATAGAAATTTAGGATGGTTGGCGAATTTATTCAGCCAGTCTTTATCGCCGAGTATCGATGATAAGGTACGAGCGAAACCGACCTTATCGGTAATCTTTCGGGGAACACAATAATATGAATACGAATCAATATCCTGAGCCAGTACCCTGTTATAACGATCGTAGATTGTGCCTCGTTTGGCCTGAATTTCGATGGTCATGTTTTGTTGATTTAAGGCGGCCTCAAGAAATTGCTGCCTTTGAAAAACCTGAAGCCAAATCAAGCGACCTACAAATACGATAAAGATAATCGCAAAAGCAATTTTAAGAAGAAGGACTTTTGATTCAAATTTACCTATAACTCGATCGCTCATCATTCACCCATAAGAAAACGCCATATATCATTAAGCGTTTCCAGCACTCCGGCATAGAAACCGCGTGGCACGGAGGTCTTTTTTTCGGTTTTTTGGTTTTCCAGCAAAATCATTCGATTCTTGGTGTCATGAATCATTCCGAATTCTTGTCGAACCTTGCTATCTATCCAACCTATTGACCGATACTGCTCAAGTTCGGCCAACAGCCTTTTATTGTCCTCTATCAAGACCTTTTTCTGGTTTTCAAGGCTGCTCCATTGCCTACACAAATTTCTGGCGACGGTCGATTTCCAGACCCACAGTATCGCCAATAAAAACAAGACAGGCACGATAAGCCGGAATGATTTGGCCAGCTGATTTTTTTTCCTTCTATGCCGCATTTTTCTCCGCCACCCTCATCCTGGCTGAACGCGCTCGAGGATTAGTTTCAATTTCGTCTAAATTCGGACGGATTGGTCTGGGCGTGATAATTTTTATCCGTGGACCGGCTCCGCATTGACAGACTGGTACTTTACCGATACAGATACATTTTCCGGAGTTTTTTCTAAAAAGGCGCTTGACCAAACCATCCTCAAGGGAATGATATGAAATAACAACAATTCGTCCACCCGCCTTTAAAAGCGGGATAGTGGAGTCGATACTTTTTTCGATACATCCCAACTCATCGTTGACAGCTATTCTAAGAGCTTGGAAAACCCGAGAGGCGGTCTTGATAAAGAAACGTTCGCCGACAACTTCTCTTATAATTGAAGATAACTGACCGGTGGTCGTGATTTTTCGGGGGTTGTTTTTAATAGCTCGAGCCAGCAATTTTGCCTTGGGCTCCTGTCCGTAATTTTTAAAGATATCCGTCAATCGTTGCTCTGAACACTCTTCAATAAGCATAGCGGCCGCGTAGGCGCGGGTATTATCGAAAGATAAACTCAACGGCCCATCCTGAAGATACGAAAAACCAGATTCGGGGTTATCGATTTGCTGCGAATTGATTCCCAGATCGTACAAAATCGCGCTGATTGATTCGATATGTTTCATAGCCAGATATTCGGCTATCCGGCTGAAATTAGATTGCACCAATTCCGCCTCGACTCCCTCTTCCTTGAATGCTTTTTTCGTTCGTTCCAGAATCCTGGCATCGAGCTCGAACCCGATGCATGTGAAAACGTCTCTGAAGCTTTTGAAAACCGCCGCCGTATGCCCGCCGCCTCCGAGGGTAGCGTCTACGAATATCCCCGGAGGACAATCCTGTAAAAATCGCGTTACCTGGCCGGTCATCACCGGCACATGTTTGCCGTTAGATAAGGATCTTTCTGGCAACCTCCTCATAACTTTCCTGACAACTCTCGATATATTCTGCAAACCTCTCCGGATCCCAGATTTCCATTCTATCAAGCGCCCCATTTATTAAAACTTCCTTGCCAAGACCGGCTATTTTGATTAAATTAGCTGGGATTGTAATTCTACCTTGATTGTCCATCTGAACATCGGCGGTGTTGGTCAAGGTGGCGCGCAAGTAATAAAGATTGGTGGGGTCATTACGCAAAAGATTCCGCAGTTTCTCTTCAACTTTCTCCCACTCATCGGTGGGATAAACATAAATGCATCCGTTCAAACCGCGGGTAAGCGTGTAAGTTTCGAGAGAGCCAGGGGTTTTGCGGAATTTAGCCGGAATATTTACTCGGCCTTTTTGGTCTACGGCGTATTTAAATGACCCTTTGAACCCTGGCATTTCCTCAATTCCCCTAATTCACCCACTTTGTCCCACCATATAATTTTGGAGCAAAATTGTCAAGGAAAATTTTCGGTAAGTCTTAGTCAATTAATAGATATAGGCGTATGGCGATAAATATTGGAAATTTCCGATAAAAATCATCAAGAAAAAACAACAAACTCGTTGGTATTATAACTATCTATACAGCAACCCATTCTATTTCAATTGCTTAGGCGTTCGTTTCGAAACGAACCAGCCACAAAAACAACCGGCATTACGTTTGCAGTCTTATTTGGCGATTATTGGCAAAACACAATAAACCCTTTATTGGGGAGGGGGAAATTGCAATTTCGCCGTAAAATATGGGGCTTCGCTATCATCTTGCTAATCAATATGTTATTGAATATTGGCTGGGCATTGGAACCTTTGGAAATCACTGTTAAAACCGAGATTTCGGAAATTCAATACAGCATCCAGAATTGTAGAACAAGCTTGACAATCGTCGGTGCCCCAAAATTGGAAATCAAGGGGGCTCCGTCAATTCCATACAAAATTATAAGCGTGGCGGCCCCAATTGGGACAAAATTTGAAAACATATTCGTTTGTCGAATCGATAGCACGCCTGTTGCCCCACAGATGAATCTTGAATGGTTTCGCGGCGATATCAGAACGGATTATTCGGACCCGTTGTTGGCTGATAAGCCAGATGAGGATATTTATGGTTCGTGG
>JAAYTW010000029.1 GCA_012517955.1 Candidatus Zixiibacteriota bacterium
CAAACGGTTAAAAATATCAAAAAACCGGTCGTGGCTGTATTTTTAGGAGCCGATTTAAAAACCGTCGAAAAAATGAAAATGATTCCCGCGTTTTCTCTTGATGATGCGGCGGCAGTAGCGGTCAGGACCCTCCGAAAAGAGACCGGTACCGGATTTTCCCATACGGATAATTACTGGAAGAAACATTTTCTTGGGATTATAAATAGAGAGCGTAAGGATATTTCTTCTTCGCAAAAATATATCCGCGGGCTGTTCAGCGGCGGAACCTTCTGTAATGAGGCTCAAGTACTTTTAAAATATAAGCTTAAAGATATCTATTCGAATTCGCCCATATTGTCCGTCAACAAATTGGATAATCCGTTAATCAGCGAAAAGCACTCGTTGATTGATTTGGGCGCCGATGAATTTACGGTCGGTCGCCCTCATCCGATGATAGATTATTCGCTGCGTAATAAGCGGATAATTCAGGAAGCCAGCGACAGAACGGTCGCCGTAATACTATTGGATATCGTGCTCGGCTATGGGGCCAATCCAAATCCTTTAACGGAAATCATTCCGGCGATACAACAGGCAAAGGCGACCGCAAAAAAGGGGAGACGCGCCATATCGATAATTTGCTCGGTTACAGGCACCGATAAGGACCCGCAAAATCGCGCAACCGTTGTGAAAGGACTTTCCGAAAACGGCGTTACGGTGATGGAGTCCAACGCCGCCGCCTGCAGATTGGCCGGGCTGATAGTTACCCATGAGGTGTCGCATGATAAAAGATAATCTTTTCGGGAAAAAGCTGAAGGTAATCAATATCGGGCTGGAATCTTTTAAAGATGCTCTCGACAAATGCGGCGTGGAATCCGTTCAAGTGGATTGGCATCCGCCCGCCCCGGTAACTGAAAAATCATCGCGCATTATTACCGCGAATCTCGAACAAATCGATAAAGCCAACGCCGAAGTCATGAAAAAGATTCTGGCCGGAAAACCGGCATTGGTTGGAATGGGAAAAGCCCTCGATACGGTTCCGGGAATGAAACCAAATCTGATATTGCACGCCGGTCCTCCGATTACCTGGGACAGGATGTGTGGTCCGATGCGCGGCGCGGTTGTCGGCGCGTTGATTTATGAAGGGCTGGCGAAAAATCCCGCGGATGCCGAAAAGCTGGCCGAATCTGGCGAAATCGAATATGCTCCATGCCATGAACATGCCGCGGTCGGCCCAATGGCGGGGATAGTGTCAGCTTCGATGCCAGTGTTTGTAATCAAAAACGAGGAGTTCGGCAATTATTCGTACGCGACAATGAACGAGGGGCTGGGCAAAGTGTTGCGTTACGGAGCGTTCAGCGAGGAAGTGATAGCGCGTCTTCGCTGGATGGAAACCGCGCTGTATCCATCGTTGAAAGCCGCGATTGAATCGCTGGGCTCGATTGACTTGAGGAGTATAATCGCCCAGGCGCTTCATATGGGGGATGAAGTACACAACCGAAATCGAGCGGCGACCTCGCTGTTTTACCGTACAATCGCGCCGGCGATTGTAGCGACCGCGCCCGATAAAAACGCCGCCATAAAAGTATTGGAATTTATCAATGGCAACGACCATTTCTTTTTGAATTTATCGATGGCTGCCTGTAAAGTATCGCTGGATGCGGCCAGAAATATTCTCCACAGCAGTATAGCGGTCGTGATGGCGCGGAACGGAACCGATTTTGGAGTGCAGTTGGCCGGAACCGGCGATAGGTGGTTTATCGGACCGGCGCCGGTGCCGGACGCCCTGTTTTTCGCCGGATTCAGCAAAGACGACGCCAATCCGGATATAGGCGACAGCGCGATTACTGAAACCGGCGGCCTCGGCGGATTCGCGATAGCATCAGCGCCCGCCATAGTTGGATTTGTCGGCGGCAAAGCGGCCGATGCTGTCAACTACACTTTGCAGATGTATGAAATCACGGCCGCCGAAAGCGAAGCTTACCAGATTCCATATTTGAATTTCCGGGGAACTCCGACCGGCATAGATGTGATTAAAGTGGTAGAAAACGGAATCACCCCCTTTATCGATACGGGAGTAGCCCATAAAAAAGCTGGAATCGGACAGGTGGGCGCGGGTGTTCTATCGGCGCCGCTTGAGCCATTTATTAAGGCCTACGAAGGGTTGTCGGAAACTTTTTAATCAATATCGGGAGATGAGAATATGAAAACAGATGATTTCTTGAGGTTCATGGATAAAGTCAAAATCTACGACCTTACCCAGCCTTTGAGTATCCACACTCCCCCCTGGCCGAGCTACATGCCATTAGGAATCCAGTATTTCAAGCGGATAGCGGGAGCTCATATGGGACAGGGCGCGAACGGCCAGATTATCACCACCAGCAATCATGTGGGGACTCACATGGACGGCGAAATTCATTTCCATGCGTCGGGACGGGCAATCGGGCATGTACCGATAAACGAATGGGTCGGCCAGGGAGTGGTGGTCGATATCTCGGACTCAGTCGATGATTATGGTTTATATACGCCGGATATGCTGACCAAACGCGCCGATATTCGCAAGGGCGATATTCTGATTATCAACACCGGCTATCATAAATATGCTTGGGACCAGAAGGGTTCGGATGAAATTCGTTATTTCGTAAAACATCCGGGGCCGGGACCAGGATTCCACAAATGGGCGATAGAAATGAAATTCAAATGGATAGGCGTCGATTGCGGCAGCGCCGACCATCCTATGAACACGATTATCCGCAAGTGGCATCCCGATTTGTTTATCGAAGCCGAAAAGAAAGTCGGCAAGATGTATGGGGGCAAAAAATGGGACCAGATTTTCCCTCAGGATGAGTACTATCAGGTGATGCATCTGAAATTATTCCCCAAGAAAATCGTTCACGCGGAAAATCTCGGCGGCGATATCGATAAACTGAAAAACAAGCGCGCCTGGATCGGCTGTTTTCCGTTGCGCGGAATCGAACTGGAATCATCGATGTGTAGAATCGTAGCGTTTCTGCCATCCCAACGATAAAAGTAAAGCGAGGCGGATATGCCGATAACGCAAGATTTCGAATATCATAAACCGGCGACTCTGGCCGCCGTGATAAAATTGCTGGGCCAATACAAAAAGCCGGCGATTTTAGCGGGCGGTACGGACCTTATCGCTGAAATTAAAGAGGGAGTGACCGCGCCCGACGCCTTGATGGATATCAAGGGATTGGCCGATTTAAAAAAGATAGAATTTAAAAACGGCAAATTAACGATTGGTTCGCTGGTCACTTTTTCTCAGTTAATCGAATCAAAACTAATCCAGAGCAAGTTTCCCGTGATAACTGAAGTCGCCAAAATGGTGGCGTCGGTGGGAATCAGAAATCGAGCCACCATGGTGGGCAATATCTGTTCGGCGGTGCCCTGTATGGATAGCGGACCTGTGCTATGCGCGTATGATGCTGTTATCAATGTCAAGGGCGCTAAAGGGGCACGCAAAATAGCAATCGACAAGTGGTTTTTGGGTCCGCGAAAGACGAGCCTCAAGAAGGGGGAAATCGTAACCGGAATTTCAATAGCCATTCCAGATAAAAAACATGCCGGTTGTTATGTGAAGTTGGGAAGATATTCCGGCGAGGATCTGGCCCAAGCCAGCGTGCTTATTCTGGCGATGCCTAACGATACTGATCGAATCGCGTTCGGCTCCGTCGGACCGACTCCGATTCGAGCGCGCAATCTGGAAAAATTACTGAATGGCCATAAACTCGATGAGGCTATCATATCGGAAGCCAAACAATTAATTCTAAAAACCGTATTCCCGATTACCGATATTCGCGCCACTAAAGAATATCGCATGCATATGTGTCAGGTCATGTTCGAACGCGGAATCAAAGCCGCCAGCAATAGGTTGGCTGGTGATGGTCCCCCTTACGGGCATAACCAGATTTAAAAACGGGATGAGATTATATGAAAAAAAAGATGATAAATTTTAATCTCAATGGTCGGAAAATCGCCGTTGAAATCGAACCCCAGTTGACGCTTCTGGAGATGCTTCGCGATAGACTTGGCGTGAAAAGCCCGAAATGCGGCTGCGACCGCGGCGATTGCGGGACCTGTACGGTCATGCTGGATGGCCGCACGGTTCGGTCGTGTCTGGTATTGGCCGTCGAGGTCGATGGATTGACCGTAACCACGCTCGAAGGAATCATGAAAGATGACAAACTCACGCCGATTCAACAAGCATTTATCGACAATAATTCTTTTCAATGCGGTTTCTGCGCTCCGGGGATGATTCTTTCGGCGACTGAATTGCTAAAGAAAAATCCAAAGCCGAATAAAGAGGAAATTCAGGAAGCGCTATCGGGAAATCTTTGTCGATGCACGGGTTATTCCCCCATAATCGATGCCATTCTTGAATTTACGAAAGGGGGTAAGTAGAATGAGCGAACTCAAATTCGTCGGCCAGTCATGCGTTCGTATCGATGGAAAAGTAAAGGTCGCCGGAGCGGCTCAATTTATCGACGATCTCGATTTCGGGCCTAATTTATTATATGCCGAAATCGTGGAAAGCCCTCACGCTCACGCGCTGATAAAGAAAATCGATATCTCGAAGGCCGAAAAATATCCGGGCGTGGTGAAAGTCGTTACCGGCAAGGATGTGCCGTTCAAATTCGGATTATACATGCATGATAGGTACGTGTTTGCGTTAGATAGAGTGCGATTTGTGGGCGAACAGGTGGCGGCTGTTATCGCGCGCGATGCCCGAACCGCCAAGCTGGCGGCGAAGTTGGTGAAAGTCGAATATGAGGTTTTGCCGGCCGTTTTAGATGTTGATACCGCGCTGGGGAAAAATCCGCCGATAATCCATCCCGACCTCGGCAAGTACACCCATGTTCCCTGGTTTTTCCCGAAAGCCGACACGAATATCGCTCACTGGCGCAAAGTCCGCGCCGGCGACATAAACAAAGGATTCGCCGAAGCCGATTTGGTTTTAGAGGATACCTACACCGTGCCACGGTACGCGCACTGCGCGATTGAGACTCACGGCGCGATTGGTTTGTATGATTTTTCCGACAGGCTGACCGTGTGGACAGCCTCGCAATCGCCGCATACGCAACGTCACTTATTCGCCGAAGCTTTATCGCCGCTTGGTTTATCTCATAAGGATGTGCGGGTTATCACGCCGTTTGTGGGCGGTGGATTCGGCGGCAAGGCCGGCGTGTCGATGGAGATTCTCGCGGCCGCCCTGGCGATGAAAGTAAAGGGCAGTCCCGTGAAAGTCCTCTGGTCGCGGGCGCAGGAATTCTATAACACTTATCAGCGTCAGGGAGTGGTTGCCAAAATAAAACTCGGCGCAAAAAAAGATGGCACTATTACGGCAATGGAGCAGATACTGCACTGGGATGCCGGCGCTTATGTGGAATACGGCGCGAATGTCGTAAACGCCGCCGGATTGTCGGCGACAGGACCATACCGGATTCCCAACGTTTCAATCGATTCGATATGCGTTTACACGAACCTTCCCCCGGGAGGCCCCTACAGAGGATTCGGCTATTCGGAATTCTTATTTGGTTTGGAATCGCATATCAATGAGATGTCACGCCAACTTGGCCTTGATCCGGTGGAATTCCGCCGTAAAAACGCAATTGTCGGCGGCGACAAACTGGCTTATGGTTCAAAGATGAATGATAATGGTCTATTGGAGGCTATTGATAAGGTCGCCGAAGAAATCGAATGGCATAAAAAACCGGTATCGAACAATCCCAAGAAAGCAATCGGCAAAGGATTCGCGTTATTCTGGAAAGCTCCAGCCATGCCCCCGAATGCGGCCTCGACGGCATTTCTCAAATTCAACGAGGATGGCAGCCTGAATATTCTCGTATCCGCCATGGAAATAGGACAGGGATATCAAACCGTGATGGCGCAAATAGCCGCGGAAATACTAACCGTCCCTCTCAATAAAATCCGCGTGGAACTCCCCGATACCGATCGCAACCCGTACGAATGGCAAACGGTGGCATCGCACATAACCTGGGGATGCGGCAAGGCTGTTGAACGTGCCGCAATCGACGCCCGCGAACAGATTTTCGACTTGGTTGAGCGCGCCCTTGGTAAAAAGCGAGATTCCCTTTATTTGGATGACCAGAAAGTGAAATCGCATGCCGAGCCGGAATTTGCATTGTCATTCAAAGATTTCGTAATATCCGGGATCGGCAAACCGGATGGCACATATCGCGGCGGGCCGATTGTCGGTCGCGGAATGTTCATGCCGGAGTTCGCATCGGCGTTAAGCGACCCCGAAACCAGCCAGGGCGGCAAGCCCAACGTTCACTACACGGTAGGCGCCAGCGCCATTATTCTGGAAATCGACAAAAAAACCGGCAAAGTCAAAATTCCCAAAGCGGTTTTGGCTGTCGATGTCGGCAAAGCAATCAATCCCGAATTAGTAAAAGGCCAGGTGACAGGAGGGTTGCTTCAAGGAATAGCCACCGTTCTGTACGAGGATATGCGTTTCGATAAAAACGGCAAGCTTATTAATGCCAATTTCAGCGATTATAAAATCCCTACCGCCATGGATATTCCTGATGAGGTGGTGTCGATTATTGTCGAGGTCCCCCAACCGGATGGCCCATTCGGCGCCCGTGGGATGGGGGAACATACAATGATACCGGCGGCTCCTATAATCGCAAATGCCGTGGAAAACGCGTTGGGAATCCGTATCAAATCGATGCCTATCACCGCCGAAAGAATCGCGTTGACACTAAAAGCAAAGGAGAAATAAGCGCCGCGGAAAAAAACACCGCCGGGTTCCGGGTCCCGTCTTTGACGGGACGAGAAACCCGACAAGTAAAAATAACACTTACAAGCAAGAAAGCCGATGTCGGGTTTCTCTGTCTCCGCTTGCGGAGACACCGGAACCCGGCTGTGGCATGTACAGAAAAGGTATAAACATGAATCAGAACGAATTTGAGGATGCCAATCAGCGGATGTGGGATGAGTTGGCGCCGGTTCATTATAAATCATACGGATTAGATCGCTTAAGGAGAGGAGAGACGCTGCTTGAGGATATCCAGTTGGCGGAAGTCGGCGAGGTTCGGGGGAAATCGTTGCTTCATTTACAATGTCATATCGGGTCAGATACTTTATCCTGGGCCTTGCGGGGCGCGGAAGTGGTCGGGGTGGATTTCTCCGGGCAATCGATTGAATTCGCGAGACGTCTGGCTGATGAATTAAAACTCAAGGCCGAATTTGTTCACAGCAATATTTACGATATAGAAAAGCACTTGAATCGCCAATTCGATATCGTTTACACCAGCCAGGGGGTACTTTGCTGGTTAAAAGACATAAAAGAATGGGCGCGCCTGATAGCCAGATATCTTAAACCGGGCGGCCTGTTTTATATTATGGAATCGCATCCAATTCAGAATGTATTCAACAATATAAAAAGCGGTCCGCTGGAAATAATTTACCCCTATTTTCATAGAGAACAACCAACCAAATGGGATGATAACAAACCTGATTATTCGGATTCGACATTCATATATAATAAACCATCTTACGAATGGATCTGGACATTATCGGATATTGTCAATTCCCTGATTTCGGCGGGTCTAATAATTGAATCGCTGAACGAATATGATAAAGCATTCGATCAAATTTTCCCCGACATGGTAAGAGACAGCGATGGCTGGTGGTATTATCCCGACTATCGCGGCAAACTTCCACTGATATTTACCTTGCGGGCTATAAAGAAATAGAAAAGGAATTTGATATGAATTCGCTTTTTAAGCGCCGAAGTATTCGCCATTACACGAAAGAGCCTATCAAACCTGAAAGTATTGAATTGCTGTTGAAAGCGGCCATGGCGGCCCCCTCGGCGGGCAATCAGCAACCCTGGCATTTTATCGTGATTCAAGATCGCCGGATATTAGAGGAAATTCCCAATCTTCACCCCTATGCGCAGATGGTTATGGAGGCCCCATTGGCGATACTTGTTTGCGGCGATATATCTTCGGAAAAACATCCCGGTTTTTGGGTGCAGGATTGTTCGGCGGCAACGGAAAATATCCTTATCGAAGCCTGCGAGTTGGGGTTAGGCGCGGTCTGGGTCGGCGTTTATCCTAACGAACAAAGAGTCGCGGCCTTGAGTAAATTGGTCGGCCTTCCGGAAAAAATAATCCCGTTTTCGCTTGTTCCGATAGGGTATCCGGCGGAACACAAGCCCCCCTCAAACCGCTATGATATGGCTAAAATCCATTATAACCGCTGGTGACAATTACGGAACTTGATTGGCTGGGTTTTCGTAATTATATTGAATGAGCAAAAGAGCGTGTTAATCATTAAACAAATCTGAAAGGAAGTAATGTGAAAGTTGACGTAAGCGGTATGGGCTGGGGAATTTTGTTTTTGGCGTTATTTATCGTGCCTTTGTTGGCGGCGCAGCCTGCCAAAATAATTCCTATGCGCGACTTTTTTAGAAACCCGGAAAAAGCTTATTTCCAAATTTCTCCTGACGGCAACTATATCTCTTTTACCCAGCCTTATGAATCCAGAATGAACGTATTCGTGCAAAAACGCGGATCGGATGAAATCAAACGGGTGACATCAATAACGGACCGCGACATTTCGGAATATTTCTGGAAAGGCAACGACCGGATTCTTTACATGAAAGATTTCGGCGGCGATGAAAATTTCCATCTGTTTTCAGTCAACAAAGATGGAATCGGCGAGAAGGATTTGACTCCTTATGAAGGA
>JAAYTW010000278.1 GCA_012517955.1 Candidatus Zixiibacteriota bacterium
CCGTCAGGATGGCTGTGTTGTATCTGTTAAGTGGGGGGGTAGGCAAAATTGAATGATTTGATTATATCAGGCGGCACTTTAGTCGATCCCATCGATAATTATTTCGGCCCCGGCGCCGTTGTTGTCAGCCAAGGGAAATTCGCCGAAATCATCAAAGACAAAAAACAGCCCAAAGGCAATATCGACGCATCCGGGATGATTATCTGTCCGGGGCTGGTCGATATGCATGTTCATTTACGCGAACCCGGCTACGAATATAAAGAGACGATTCAAAGCGGCGCGCTGGCGGCGGCGGCCGGCGGTTTTACCTCGATAGCCTGTATGCCGAACACCGAGCCCGCGCTTGATAATCAGGAACAGATTCGATTTGTTTTGGAAAAAGCTAAAGCGGCGGCCGTGCATGTCTATCCGGTCGGCGCGCTTACCAAGGGAAGACAGGGAAAAGAGCTGGCCGAGATGGCTGATATGCGGGAGGCCGGCGCGGTCGCTTTCAGCGATGACGGCACGGGAGTCCAGAATGGTAATATGATGCGGCGGTCGCTGGAGTATTGCCGGATGCTCGATGTCGCCGTTTTATCGCACTGCCAGTACGATGACCTTGCCGACGGCGGCGTCATGAACGAAAGCTATTATTCGACATCGCTGGGATTGCGCGGCGCCACTCGTATCGCCGAAGAACTCATGATAGCCCGCGATTTGATGCTGGCCCAGTACACCAATTCGAAAATTCATATCCAGCATGTAACCTCGATTGGCGGTATCGAATTGATTCGTAACGCCAAACGGCAAGGAATCAAAGTCACTGCCGAGACCTGTCCCCATTATCTGGTTTTCTCGGATGATTGCCTGAAAACGTACGACACCAACCTGAAAGTCAATCCGCCGATTCGCGGCAAAAAAGATATGGCGGCGCTTAAGAAAGCGCTGGCATCCGGCATTATCGATGTTATCGCCACTGACCACGCCCCACACGCCTGGGAGGAGAAAGCGCTCGAATTTGATTACGCCCCATCCGGGCTTATCGGTCTGGAAACGGCGTTGGCGGTTGTTGCGACGGAACTTGTTCATAAGAATGTGCTCGATTGGCTATCGCTAATCAAATTGATGACGTTAAATCCGGCGCAGATTCTGAATATTCCCGCCGGCAGATTCGAAAATAATTTGCCCGCCGATATTACCTTGATTGACCCCGAACTCGAATGGACATTTGCCGAAACCGATATCAAGTCTCTTTCGAAGAACTCGCCCTTTGTGGGCTGGAAATTTAAGGGGCGCGTAACTAAAACCATCGTTTCCGGCAAAACCGTTTTCGAACTGTAAATATGATTTTATATGTTACGATATCGACGCAACGGACTGTGGTTTTTTCTTTAATGATTTAAACAGGGCGGAATACTATAAAGTTTCTGATAATCTACCCGCCGATGTCATCCTCGCGCGGGCGAGAATCCAGTATCATATCCACTATCCCCCAAAAAATTCCTCTTGCCAAAAACCTTATCATTTTCTGTTGTGTCGGGTCTTAGCCTGAAGGGCGTGACCCGACACCCATCAAACCGACGCAAGTCTTTCAACGAAAATCTATTTTATTTTTCGCGCTGTCGGGTCTCCGCACCCGACAGCAACGGTCAGGTACGAAGACCTGACCCCACAATAACGACGGTGTAAATATTTTTGTAGGTCAAGACCCCTGCGGTCTTGACAATATCTCGTAGGGCACGATATATCGTGCCCACCATTCCGTAGGGTCGCCATTCATGGCGACCGCGTATTACCCCGAAAATTTTCCTTGCCAAAATCCTTATCATAAAATATACTGCGCAAATGGGCAGTATATAGTGGGTCGGCGTTTCGAGTCCGGCAGCAACCGGACGAGAAACCCGACAATACTTCTAAAATGGGTAGGTGAAAATATGAACCTTCAGCAAACAATAGATTACCTCAAAAGCGACCCCGATTTCAAAGATAACATCGTTTTCTGGAAAGTATTCCCGCCCGCCGAAGGGCAATA
>JAAYTW010000279.1 GCA_012517955.1 Candidatus Zixiibacteriota bacterium
CGAATTCCACGAATTCAAAGAGCTGTATGGCCCAACGCTTGTCTGCGGTTTCGCGCGAATCATGGGATACCCAGTTGGCATAATCGGCAACAATGGTGTGCTGTTTTCCGAAAGCGCGGTCAAAGGAGCGCATTTTATCGAACTCTGCACTATGCGGAAAATTCCTCTGGTGTTTTTTCAAAATATAACGGGATTTATCGTTGGCAAAGAATATGAACACGGCGGAATCGCCCGACACGGCGCCAAGATGGTGCATGCGGTGGCCAACGCCGATGTGCCCAAGTTGACCGTAATTATCGGCGGTTCTTATGGTGCCGGTAATTACGCTATGTGCGGCCGCGGTTACAATCCGCGTTTTCTCTGGATGTGGCCCAGCGCGCGAATAAGCGTCATGGGCGGGGAACAAGCCGCCAATGTGCTTCTGATGGTACGGATGAAAGCGCTTAAGGAAAAAGGGCAAACCATGACCGAAGCCGAAAAGAAAGAATTTCTGGAACCTATTTTGCAAAAATACGAAAGCGAAGCTTCGCCGTATTTTTCGACGGCTCATCTGTGGGATGACGGCATCATCGACCCTATAGATACGCGCGCGGTTTTGGGGTTGGGTTTATCGATTGCCTTGAATGCGCCTATTCCCGAACAGAAATACGGTATTTTTAGGATGTGATTAGTCAGTAAATACATGTAACCGCGTTTAAGCAATTCGCGCATTGCTCGATTTACGCCAAACGTTAACCAATATGAAATTCGCTGAATTAAAATACGACACGCTCAAAGTCGAAAAAACCGAGCTTGTGCTTCGGGCTTCAATAAATCGCCCCGAAGTGAAAAATGCGTTCAATGAAGTCGTCATCGAAGAAATTACCGACCTGTTCAGACGCATAAATAAATCCCCGGGTAAAATTCGCGTTATCATTCTCACGGGAGAAGGCGACAGTTTCTGCGCCGGCGCCGATCTTAAATGGATGAAGGGGATGGTCGATTATAATCTTGAACAAAACCTCGAGGATTCTCGCCAGTTGTCCCGCATGTTCCACCTGATAGCAACCTGCCATCTGCCCGTGCTGGCGCGTGTCAACGGCCACGCTCTCGGTGGTGGCGCCGGCCTGGTGGCAGCCAGTGATATCGCCATAGCCACAGATAGAGCGAAATTCGGTTTTACGGAGGTCAAACTGGGCTTAGCTCCGGCGGTCATTTCTCCCTATCTGGTGAAGAAAATAGGCGAAAGTAATTGCCGTCGCTATTTCTTGACCGGTGAACGATTTTCGGCAAATATCGCCATGAAAATGGGATTGATTCATGAAGTTGTACCGGAAAATGAGCTTGATAAGGCGGTGGATGATTTGGTGCAAGGACTGCTTTCCAGCGGCCCGCAGGCAATAGCCGCCTGCAAGGAGATTTTGGCCAGGGGAGCGTCATTGCGGGAATTCGATTTGAACAATTATCTGACTGAGGTCATCGCCAGAATCAGGGTAAGCGAGGAAGCTCAGGAGGGGATGAATGCTTTTCTGGAAAAACGCAAACCCAAATGGATGGCTTGACGGTGGAGACGCGGGTTGTCATCAATGTTCAATAAAATTCTCATTGCCAACCGCGGCGAAATCGCAATCCGTATTATGCGGGCCTGTCGGGAGCTGGGGATTGAAACTGTCGCCGTCTATTCATCGATTGATAAAAATGCTTTGCATTTGCGTTTCGCCGATGAGGCCGTTTATATCGGCGAATCCGAACCCCAGAAGAGTTATCTTAACATCGACAACATAATTGCGGCGGCGCATCAAACAGGGGCTCAGGCGATTCATCCAGGTTATGGATTTTTGTCCGAAAATTCCCTTTTCGCCGAACGTTGCCTTCAAGAAAATATCGCTTTTATAGGACCCAATCCTGAAGCCCTGCGATTAGTGGGAGACAAGATTGTCTCCCGCGAAATTGTCGCCCAATATAATATCCCAGTGATACCCGGTATGGAAAACAAAACCACCAGCATCGATGAATGCATCGCGTTCGCCGAAAAATACGGTTACCCCTTGATACTGAAAACCTCGGCCGGCGGCGGCGGTAAAGGAATGAGAATCATTAGGTCAAAAGCTGAGGCTAAAAGCGCAATTGAAGCCGGCATGCGCGAAGCACAAACTACGTTCGGTGACCCTTCGGTATATTTAGAAAAATACCTCGAACAACCGCGACATGTCGAAATTCAGATTTTAGCGGATAATTCCGGCAACGCCGTTCATCTCTATGAACGCGAATGCTCGATTCAGAGAAGACATCAGAAAATCATCGAAGAAAGCCCATCGGTGATACTTGATAGCGATTTGCGCCGCCGTATGGGAGAAACAGCCCTCAAAGTCGCAGCCATCTCCGGTTATTCAAATGCCGGTACGGTTGAGTTTTTGGTCGATTCCGATAATAATTTCTATTTTTTGGAAGTCAACGCGCGTTTACAGGTGGAACATCCCGTGACCGAGTTGGTCACCGGAATTGATTTGGTACATGCTCAACTAAGAATTGCCGCGGGAGAAAAGCTTTGGCTTAATCAAGAAAATATCCGCCAAAACGGCCATGCTATCGAGTGTCGTATTTACGCGGAGGACCCGGCCCGCAATTTCCTGCCATCGGCCGGCAAAATCCTGTTCATGCAAGAACCTGGCGGCCCTGGAATCCGCCACGATTGCGGAGTGATAACCGGAAGCGAGATATCTGTCTATTATGACCCGATTCTATCCAAACTCATTTCCTGGGCGCCTGATAGAGAAACCTGTTGCAAAAGGATAGCGACTGCGCTAAACGATTTTCCAATACTGGGAATCCGCACCAACATAGAGTATCTAAGAGATATAATAACCCATCCCGAATTTTCAAAAGGTAACATCAATACTGGTTTTATTGATCGCTATATGGCTGATTGGCAACCGAAATCAGAAAGCGCTGTAATCGACCGGGCGGTAATCGCCGCAGGTTTATACGGCGGCCTTAACGACGCGCGCAAAATGAACACAGCGGGCTCCCCGGAAATCCCCAGCCCATGGGAAATGCTGGGAGATTGGCGAATCGGTTCAAGAAAATAAGCGGAAAAGTATGGATTTCGAATTTGTCGTTGACGGTAAGATAAAAAGGCTATCTCTAAATAGCGGTACATTGGATGGCTTTTATGATGCTGTCTATGATGGCAGGCCGGTTAAATTCCGAGCGAGCAGCTTTCAATCGAACAGCCTGACCCTGATATTGGACGGGCGGGTAACGACTGCGCATATCGCCGAATCAGACGGTCGGATTTTTGTGTATATCTCAGGCAAAGTTGTCGAATTGGGGGTCCCAAAATCCACCCAAAACGAATATTCAAAAGAGATGGTCGAGTATGGCGCCCAAGATAAAATCTCAGCCCCTATGCCGGGGAAAATAGTTAAAATTTTAGTGGAAATCGGCGAGACCGTCAAACCCAAACAACCGCTTATTGTGCTCGAATCCATGAAAATGGAAAACGAGATTAAATCAACTATCGATGGGGTGGTGAAAGCTATAAAATTTAATTCGGGTGATTTAGTCGGCCCAGGACAAACGATTATTGAATTATCAAGACTGACCGAATAATCAAGTAATTTATTGCTTATAAGGAGTTTGTAATCAGTTACTTAAGCCATGATATCAGAATTTTGGTTAGTAAAAATTGCCTTTTGAACAATTAATATGATATTATAACAAAAATATCATATTATCAATATATGATTTTGGTTGACTTTGTGTCTAATATTATGTAAAAATCTTTAAGAAGGGTTGGGTGGATTAATGATATTGTCACAAACAGCACGTTACGCGTTGAGGGCGGTTTATTATTTAACGACGCTTGGCCATGATAAATGTCAATTGACCAAAGATATCGCCCAAAATACCAAAATCCCAGCTGCCTACTTGGCAAGAATTATGTCGACGCTTGCCAAACGGGGAATTTTGTATTCCCGGACGGGATTGGGCGGCGGTTTCTGTTTAACCAAGGAAGCGATGGAGTTGTCGCTTTACGATGTCGCCTCGCAGTTCGATAATTTAGATGATTATCGAGGATGTATTTTCGGTTTTGCGGAATGTTGCAAAGAAAAACGCTGCCCGCTTCACGACGACTGGATACGATTGAAAGACGAGATTATTAAACTTCTTAAATCCACCAGTCTCGGCAGACTCCGCGAGATTGGGACTGATTTCGATTGGTCGCGGGTTACCACCTGGGACCGGTGATATTGGCGAACAAAGAAGACTTCGTGCAAACAAACCGAAAGATAATAAGATAGGAGGTCAGATGAAGAAAATATTGGCTATATCGGCAATATTTTTTATGGCTGTTTTCGGTTTCAATTACGCGAACGCCGCGGCCAAGTATGTCGGGGCGACTAAATGTAAGGTTTGCCACATGAGCGAAAAAAGCGGCAAGGCCTACCCTATCTGGGAAAAATCGGCGCACGCGAAAGCTTATGCGACATTGGCCACTCAGGAAGCTCTTGAAATCGGCAAAAAAATGGGTATCGAAAACCCTCAGAAAAGCGATAAATGTCTTGTTTGTCATGTTACTGGTTTCACGGCCGATAAAGCTTTGAAAGATACCACGCTTTCCTTGGCGGAAGGCGTTTCTTGCGAGGCCTGTCATGGGCCGGGCAGCGATTACAAGGCGATGTCGATTATGAAAGACCGCGCCAAAGCGGTGGCGGCCGGTTTACTTATCCCGACTGAAAAAACCTGCCTGACCTGCCATAACGAAAAGAGCCCGACATACAAGCCGTTTAAATTCGCCGAAATGAACAAACTAATCGCTCACCCGATACCCAAAGCGGCTCCCGTTCCTACGACAAAATAACGTTTAAAACCAGATGGCTTTAAGCTCCCGATTTATCGATTCGGGGGCTTTTTTATTGTTGTATACCGAGGTCTGTTTATGATATAAATACGCCTGGGTTACAGATATGATCGGGTGCGGGTGATACGGTAATGCTTTGCTTGTTTGTATCGGATTTACACGGCCGCGTGTATCGTTATGAAAAATTATTTGAGTCTATTATCGAACAACGCCCCAAAGCGGTTTTTCTGGGTGGCGATTTGACGCCTTCCGGCCTGATGCATTCCCGCGCTAATGGCCGCGAGTTTCAGCACTTTATCACTGATTATTTAATCCTTAATTTCCAGCGCCTGAAAAGGACTATGGGACTGGAATATCCAGAAGTTTTTATCATTCTCGGCAACGATGACGCGCGCATCGAGGAATCGGCTATTGCTGATGGCGAATCGCGTTTCATATGGAAATACGCGCATAATTGTAAGTTCGATTGGGAAGGATATACGATTTATGGTTATGCGTACGTGCCGCCCAGCCCTTTTCTGTTGAAAGACTGGGAGCGTTACGATGTATCCCGCTATATCGATCCGGGTTGCGTTTCCCCGGAGGAGGGGATGCGTTCGGTGCCGATTTCGGCGGACGAGCAGAAGTATTCGACTATCAAGAAAGATTTGGAATCGCTGGTTGAGACGGCCGATTTAAGCAAGTCAATCTTTTTGTTTCATAGTCCTCCGTATAACACGAAACTTGACCGGGCCGGGCTTGACGGCAAATTTGTCGATGATGTACCGCTGGATCCGCATGTGGGCAGTATCGCAATCAGGCAGCTTATCGAAACCAGACAGCCATTGATAACGCTTCACGGGCATATTCATGAAACGGCGCGATTGTCTGGTTCGTGGCGAGATTCGATTGGGCGGACGCAGATGTTTTCGGCGGCGCATGATGGCCCCGAACTGGCGCTGGTGCGATTCGACCCGGCCAATCCGGAAGCGGCGATACGGGTTTTGCTTTAAGTAGGGGCGGCCCGCCGCCTGACGCATTTTTGAGTCAATCCGCAGGCGGATTGACCTACAAAATTTGATTTCGTCGACATCCGTTGTATTTATTAAGGCGGTTGCCTTTGATGCTGTATTAAGGTAGGTCGAAAC
>JAAYTW010000280.1 GCA_012517955.1 Candidatus Zixiibacteriota bacterium
AAAGCCCAATCCAATATATCGGGTTATAAAAAATAGGCTGTTGTTATTGGATATCTCGAAATAATTCCAGAAAAGATATAGTTTTTTAATTTGCAGCTTTATAAATCGCCAGGGCGACCCCAGAATGAATTTAAGCGATTTGTTATAGTAAAAATCGGAAACTTGCGACGGCTTCAACGTTCCGGGTTTAACTCCCATTTCAATTGCGGCATCATATTCGGCATCGGAATATTGCCAGGTGTGCCCTTTCCCCGGCAAAAGCGCCGTATAACCGTCCGCCTTCTCATTATTGCCGATATAGAAATTTATACCGCCCTGGCTGGCGATCAGCACATTGTCATGGCCTATAATTACATTCCGAGCAGTCACCGGAGATATAATTAAGATGGCTCCGGCCAGTAAAATCGCCGAGTATTTTATCGCCAATTTGACAGGATTGCTGTTCAGAAATATCCAGATGATAATTAATGGGATTACGGCCAGAATATTGGGCCTGGTTATGGCAAAAAGCCCGATAGAAATTCCGGCCAATAAGTAATATAATGAAGAGCCTTTTCGGGCCGCGGCCAATAAAAAATAGATAATGAATAAAATAAAATCAATAAGCAGAAAATCCAGCAATAACTGGCATTCAAAGAATATAGCCACGCCGTTGATTGCCGTTAGAATCGCCGCTATATAACCAATTGATGGTCTAAAAAATTCCCTGCATATCAAATATACCAGAATTATCGCCGCAGTACCGAGTATATTTTGGATTAAAAAAACCAACAGAAAATTGGTTCCTAAAATAGAATATACTGCCGCCAAAAAGTAAGGATATAGGGGCGCTCGGAAAAACGGCCCGCCGCCCAATATATCCCCGGATACTATTTTTTGAGCCCATAGATGGTGGTATAGTGCGTCAATTGTCGGGGTATCGAAGCCCGGCCAGTTCGATTTCATCGTAAACAGGTAAATCAGGCGCAAAGCAAAACCAAGGGTTGTTATAATCGCCAAGATGATTTTCTCGCGTCTTTCCATCATGATAAATAATATATGTCTATTTATTGGGATTATAAATAAAAATATCTTGGCCGAATCCATTATTTTCCGCAAAAAAATCGGCCGCAAGTGTTAATTTTGGGGCAATAATAGGTAAAGGTGCGTGGTTTTTAATATTATGAATAGGTTGCTGAATGTCGGCCCAAAGGATGGTTATTACGGTGCCGGCAGGGAAAAAAGAGTAAGGTAGAAAAGAATTAATTTTCTTGTGTTTGGGCGAATTTAGTTATATTTTTTATTAATGAAAATATCTAAAGAAACGGAGCGTTTTTAATGAGAAAAATACTGATTATTCTGATGTTTGTTTGTTTAACTGCTGGTATGGTTATGGCTGCCGGCGGAGCGGTACCCGTTGCTCGCGATAATAACGGCGGTCAATATATTACCGATAGATTTGTGATTACTATTAAACCGGGAGTCGCCCCCTTGGTTGTGAACACCATGATTTCCGGGCAGGTTTATACCGGAAACAGCCGGATTGATTTATTATGCGCCCAAAATAAGGTGAAATCGGTAGAGTTATTTTATGACCATCCTGTTAGAAATCCGATTCTTCGATCATTGGTCGAACGAATTTATATTTTTCATATAGACCCTAAACTCGATGCCCGCGATGTTTACGCCAATTTCGCGGTTTGCGATGATATTGAGGCTTCCGATTTATACATAGTCCCCGAAATATTTTTCACCCCTAACGACCCCCAGATATCCCAGCAATGGGCGCTCGCGAAAGTCAACGCTACCCAAGCCTGGGATGTAGTGCATGGTGATACGACGAAACGGGTTATTATCGCGATTGACGATACCGGCGTTTACTTTAATAATCCCGATCTTCAGGCTAATATCTGGATAAATACGCCGGAAGATATTAATCATAACGGTATTTTCGATGCCGGCGACATTAACGGCCAGGACGAGGACGGAAATTCATACAATGATGATGTCGTTGGTTGGGATTTAGGAACAGCGGATAACAATCCAGAAGAGGAAGAGCCGACCCATGGCACGCATGTTGCCGGTTGCGCGTCCGAGGTGACCAATAATGGAATCGGCGGAGCGGGATTGGGATACAGCGCCAAAATCATGTGCGTAAAAGTGGCCAACGCCTCCGGTCAGCTTACTCAAGGATATCAGGGATTGGTTTACGCCGCTGATAACGGCGCTCATATTATCAACTGTTCCTGGGGTTCGCCGTCATCTTCTAGTTACGGGTTGAATGTCTGCAATTACGTCAGCTCAATCGGTGTATTGATTGTCTGTGCCGCCGGCAATGATGATTACTGGACCCCTCCATACATTAATTATCCATCATATTATACAAGCTGTTTCGCAGTTGCTTCATCAAGCCCCGAAGATATTAAATCGTCATTTTCAAATTACGGCGCCTGGGTCGATATCTCGGCTCCCGGCCAGGATATCTACACAACCTACGGTCCGACCGGTTATACTACTCTATCGGGCACGTCGATGGCCTCGCCGATTGTCGCCGGATTGGCTGCTCTCTTGAAAGCGCAAAACCCATCCTGGCAAAATACGGATATTGTTGCGCGACTTCAAGCCACCGCGGTCGATATCGATTCATTAAACCCAAGTTATCAGGGGATGCTTGGAGCCGGCCGTATCGATGCTTATGCTGCTTTGGCGTTGGGAAGATATCCTAACTTCGCCTTGGTAAGCCATGGAGAAACACTTATAAGCGACGATGGCGATGGCGTAGTAAATCCCGGTGAATCGATATCTGTAAGGGTGACGTTAATAAATTACTGGGCGACCGGCCACAATGTTGTGGCCAAACTGCGTGCCCCGGCGGGAATAACGGTTACTGATTCTATCAGTAATTTTGGCACTTTCGATGGTGATGGCGCCACGCGCGATAATTCTTCGGATTTATTCGCTCTTACATTCGACCAAGCCATAGTACCAGGCCAATATGGGCTTACATTATCAATATCATCGGATGACCCATCATATAGGGAAATTGAATTTCCCGTCAGGGTAACCTTGGAAAAGGCCCATTTCCCAATGAGTCTATCAGAATCAATCGAATCCAACCCGCTTATATTCGATATTAATTTCGATGGTATCAAGGAAATCATCATTGGCTGTAACGATAATAAAGTGTATGCAATCGAGCCTGATGGTTCCAATTTGACGGGTTGGCCGGTTGAAGGAATTGATGATTTCAGCGCCGGCGCCGCCGTTGGCGACCTGGAGCATGATGGGGATTATGAAGTTGTAGCTAATACGAAAAACGGCGCGATTTACGCCTGGCACGCCAACGGGACTCTCGTTACCGGTTTTCCGGTATTCACCGACAGCACTATGTATGCCATACCCGTCCTTGGCGATTTGGATAACAACGGCGACTTGGAAATAATCGCCGCCAGCTACGGCGCCAAGAAAATTTTTATATTCAATCATGATGGCAGCGCGTTCGGAACCTGGCCATATACCGGAACCAGTGGCTGGTATGGTTCAGTCGCTCTCGGCAATATCGATAGCGACCCCGAACTGGAAATTGTCGCCGGCGGCTTTGACCAGAAAATCCATGCTTTCAATGTAGACAAGACGGAAGTAACCGGCTGGCCTGTTAATTTAAATAATCGGGCTTGGGCGGCTCCTGTAATCGGAAACGTTGACCCCTCCGATAGTGAACCCGAAATCGCCATTGCGGCTTATACAGGTTCGATTTATTTATTGAATCATGACGGTACCAACGTTTCCGGTTGGCCGATATCGGTTACCGGCACGAACATCAAAACGGCACCGATTCTGGCCGATTTAACCGGGGATGGAAACCCGGAATTGATAATCGGTACGAATAATTCCAATATCTACGCCTATCAATATACCGGCGCAATCGTTAGCGGATTCCCATTGACAGTGGCGGCCCCTGTTAAAAATACGCCGGTTGTCGCCGATTTGTCTGGCGATGGCCAGCCTGATATAGTTGTGGCGGTCGGGGGGTCATCAACTATGATTTATGGGTTTAATGCTCAAGGCCAGTTATTGCGTAATTTCCCGATAGCCACCGCCACGTTGGGGAGCATACTTGGTTCGCCTGCCCTGGATGATATCGACCGCGATGGCGATATGGATATTGTCGTAGGCGTTCAATCCAGCGGCAACAATCTTGATGTTATCGATTACAAAGTACCGATTTCCACCGCCAATATAAGATGGCCGTTTTTCGGAAACGATTTATACCGTTCGAACAATTTTGTTAAATTTATATCGGGCATCGATCAATCAAGCCCAAATACTCCATCCAGATTCGAGCTTTTACAAAACTATCCAAATCCATTCAATTCGACGACGATGATACGCTATAATCTGGCGGCTGAATCGCCGGTTGAAATCGGTATTTATGATATTCTGGGTCGGTTGCTTAAAACTATTAATCTCGGTTATCAACAACCGGGCAATCATCAAGTTGCATGGAATGGCTGCGATGACAGCGGATCAAGCGTTGGCTCAGGAGTCTATTTTTACAAAATTACGGCGGGAGAACACTCCCAAGTTCGGAGAATGCTCTATCTAAAATAGTCTGATTCGGCAAAGGAGCAAGCGATGCGGCGGATGGAATTCTGTCGCATCGCTTATACGCACTATAGAGGAGGAATTTGACTTTACTTGCCAAGCAACGACGTTGGATTATCTGCGGTGATATCAGATATTTGTTTGTTGAGGTAAAGTTATATATAAATTGAGATATTGCTTGAAACGTTAAAAGAAATTATTGTATAATAATTATTGATAGTATATTTTTTGAAAAGGAGGTACGCGAGGGAATTTTGTCAATTAACTGTTTTAAAATAATTAATAGGAGGAACAATTGATGAAAAAGCTACTGTTTTGTGTTCTGGTTTTGATGGCGACCGCGGCGGTTGCCGGCGCTGCCAGAACAACATTCGACCCGCCGATTTATCCGGTTCCCTGTGATACATCGGCGCGTCCCGACTCATTCGGTTATGCCTGGGTTGATAACGATAACGGCGGCAGCCCGGTTTATAACTGGATAGATATCACCGGCAACGGCGTCAGAGTTAATGGTTTGCAGGATGATAACGTGATTGGCCCGGTCAGTTTGGGATTTATATTCCCATATTATTGGTACACGGTCCATCGTTGCTGGATTGGTTCCAATGGCTATATTTCTTTCTCGTCTAATGCCAATTATTCCCAAACATTTGCAGTAATACCTAATTCAGCCCAGCCGAATGACATCGTCGCTCCACTGGCTGGCGACCTCGATTTTACCCGGACCTCCAGTAATCCGGAATGCTATTACTACACAAATAATGTCGATACATTTATCGTATCGTGGATTAATGTCCGCGAATGGCCTGTTCCGAACGACCCGGATTCATTAACGTTGCATACTTTCCAGTTGATACTGTGTAAGAATGATTCGTCTATCACGTTCCAATATGGCACTCAAATCGGCACTTTTGAGAACTCCAGCACGCCTGGTACGCACTCCTGTCAGATTGGTATTGAGGATCTTATTGGTCGAAACGGCTTGAATTATAACAGTAACTGGACGACTCCTTCTACTACGGTGCCTCACGAAGGTCTTGTTGTGCGGATTCACCCCATTCCCCGTCCCGGTTTTACTTTCCATGATGTCGGTATCTTTGGCGGTATGAATAGAACATCAGGAGCTGAACTAATTAGATTGGGAACCATTTTTGCACCGACAGCTCTGGTTAAAAATTTCGGAACGGCGAACGAATCGAATATCGTCGTCAATTGCAACATCAAGAAGGGATTATATAATTACTACAACAAAAGCGATACTATTGCCAGTTTAGCCGCCGGTGAAGAGGCCTGGGCCATTTTCCCTGATACTTTTATGAACGCGATGGATGTTTACTCGGCGATTTTCAGAACAACTCTAACCGGAGACCAGTTCGCCGGAAATAACCGTGATACGACCGAATTAAGACCCTACCAATCTCCTGGAATTCTTACCTACGTAGACAGCACGGTTCAATATAATTCATGGCAGGGTGGTCATGGTGGATGGGCAAACGAGTTTATCGTAGCCGAACGTGTTAGAATTACCGATTTCTATACCGACGTCATGATGGATAGTACATATCCCGGCTACGCGATGCTTATACTTGCTGATGCCAATGGCGAACCGGATATGAATCAAATTATATGGGCTGATACTTTCCAGGTTGCCGATACTAACTGGATTACTTTGCCGGTCAATCCGCCGGTTGAAATTCCCGCTAATCAGCTGTTCTTCGCGGCTGTCATTGCGGGAGGCACCGGTTTAAGCCAGGGAACGGATAACACGACTCCGTTGAGCAATCGCGGCTGGGAATATACAACATCGTTTGCCGTCTCAAGAGACCGCGACGTCCAGGATGTTTGCATAAAACTGGGCATTACAGTGGTTAATGCAATTGACGATCAGGCCAGCGTTCCCTCTGTATTCAGCCTGCGGCAGAATTATCCTAACCCATTCAATGCGAATACGAAGATATCTTTTGATCTGGTTGACAAAGCGCCCGTTTCCTTAGAGGTTTTCAATATTGCCGGGCAGAAAATCAAAACGCTCATTGATGGTTCGTTGAATCCTGGTCATCACACGATATTGTGGGATGGCACAATGGATGACGGCCAGAAAACCGCCTCCGGAGTTTATTT
>JAAYTW010000281.1 GCA_012517955.1 Candidatus Zixiibacteriota bacterium
ATTTGTCCAGAAATAAACTCGACCATAACGGTGTCCGGGGTAAGCAGTTACGCCCGACCCGACAAGGCACTTCTAATCTTTGGGTTTCAATATCACCGATGGCAAAATATTGAATTTTGTTTTAAGCAGCGCGGGGACCGGTCAAGTATTACAGAAATGGGGAGGCGGATTCGAACCTCTAAAATATGCTACCAAATATGTCACATCGCTCCCCTGAACGACGCAATGCCATTAACGAAACCATTTGCCACGATGCGTAATCGCGATGCTAAATCAACTGAATACAATAAAAATTATAGCAATACCGGTTTGGATTTCAGGAAAATAACGGATTTTATATTAATATACTTAAGCTACAACTCTTTGCTCTCGTAGTTGTAAAGTATTTTTCCTAGCAGTTTATCTATTTGATTTATCCGAAAAGGTTTGGCTATATATCCAGCGGCTCCTTCGGTGCTGGCTTTTTCGGGAGGATAGGCCAATGGATAGCCTGTGATTATTACTACCGGCATCTGCGGGTCGCGGGCGCGTATTCGCTGCATTAGTTCGATACCATTAAGTTCCGGCATCCTTATATCGGTAATCACCAGTTCGAATTTATCCCTTTCAAAAATATCAAGTGCCTCCAGGCCGTTTTGAGCGCCGACGGCGTCGTAACCAAGAACATCGAGGGCCTCGATAAGCGTCCTTAGAATGCTTTCTTCATCGTCAACCACCAACACTTTCTTGCGAACAGGGGCCTGTCGAGCCTTGGTCGAATCAATGTGCGCCAGTGTCTTTTCAATAAGCTCCTCGATTTTACCGATACGGAACGGCTTGGCCAGAAAACCATCCGCGCCGGCCTGACGAATTTCCGCTTGCGAGACATTTTTGCCGGAAATCGCCAGTACCGGGATATTGGGGTAATTGGTTTTAACCGCTTTTATCAAATCAACCCCCGAACGTCCCGGTAATAGAACATCCGTGATAACGACATCAATGGGCGTCGATTTCAAGATATTCTCGGCAGCTTCATAATCTTCCGCAATCAGCGATTTATATCCGACCGCTTCGAGCGTGTCGCCAAGAAGTTCGCGGATAGAACGCTCATCATCGACAACAAGCACGGTTATTGTTCTAACCTTATCGGGCATTCTATCTCCGTATTATTTTTAACACTTCTTCGGTTTTCTCTTTCATCAAGGCCGGAGTATCGGCTTCAAGGTTCAGCCTTAACAACGGCTCGGTATTAGATGGTCTCACATTAAACCAGAAATTGCCGCAATCTATGGTAACGCCGTCGCTTTCGTCAATTTTAGCGTTTGGATAAAAGGATGCTAATTCTTTCAATTTCCCCGGAATATCCATTACTTTGGAATTTATTTCGCCGGAACGGAAGTATTTGTCGAACGAGGCGACCAACTGCGAAAGCTTCGATTTACTGTGACTCAGCAATTCCAAACAAACCAGGAACGCGATAAGTCCGGAATCAGCAAACCAGTTGTCGCGAAAATAGAAATGTCCTGAATGCTCGCCGCCAAATATGGCGTTTTTCTCTTTCATAATCGGTTTGATTATGGCGTGACCGACCCGCGTGCGAATCGGTATTCCGCCACTCGATTTTATGACTTCCGGGACAGCCTTTGAACAGATTAAATTGTAGATTATTGATGCCCCCGGGTTTTTGGCCAGAAGCGAACGGGCCACCATCGCGGTTACCATATCACCGCCCAACGGTCGGGCATTCTCATCAAGTAAAAACATTCTGTCGGCATCTCCATCGAACGCGGCCCCGAAATCGGCCTTTTCGGCAATCAACCTTTTCTGTAAATCGGCGATATTTTCCGGCTCGATTGGACTGGCTAAATGGTTTGGGAAATTGCCGTCAAGTTCGAAGTACATAGGCACAAGCTGGCAGGGAAGATGCTTAAATAGCTCCGGTATCAGCTTTCCGGCCATTCCGTTGCCGGCATCGATTACGATTTTAAACGGTTTAATCGTCTTAACATCTATAAACCCAAGAGCGTGCTTGATAAAATCGGGGATTATCTCTTGATGGCTCAATTTACCTTTCGCGGGCGACCGCTTAAACGAATCCGACTGAATTATTTGGAGAATGCGGTTCATCTCTTTGTCGGCCGAAAGCGGTACGGCGTCTTTTTTGCACATCTTGAGACCGTTATATTTGGGTGGGTTATGCGATGCGGTCACCATGGCTCCGCAATCGAACCCGTATTTACCGACCGCGAAATACAAGGCGTCGGTGGAAACCATCCCGATATCAGTGACATCGGCGCCGGATTCCAACATGCCTTCAATAAAAGCGTCGGCAAGTTCGGGCGAAGATATCCTCATATCCCTGCCGACGACAGCGGTTTTTGGGGAAAGCAGATTACCGGTCGCCAGGCCGATAGCACGATACACATCTTTGTTCACTTGAGCTGGATATAATCCTCTGATATCATAAGCTTTAAATATACTCGAATCGATTTGCATGCTTTAATATTTCTCCTTCAAATCCGTTCGATGATATTCTATTAATCCCCCTGGCTGGATGTCAAGTTATTCTATAATATAACATTAAAAATATGGCCGTTTTATTTAACATGGCCATCACGACCAACCTGCCTTATCTTTTCGAATTATCCGGATTACCTTGGTTTATCACAATTAACCATTGTTCGGGCGGACTATCGAATTGCGGGCGATAAGTTCCGCCATTGTATTATTCGGCACAAATATCAACACGCTTGAATTGTTAAATATTCAACGTGGCGCTAATAATATCCAATTGATTTTGTTGTTCTTCGGCCTGTTATGTCGTAAGCATATTAGCATAACCATATAAAACAAAATAGTGTCTTTCAGACTTTTCCACAAACGTATATTCTTTTTTCTTGTTTTCAATATATCGATGTTTTAAATTTAAAAAATGCGGATAGGATTCAAAAAAGCGGCTTTGGCGGCCGTCGCGGTTGTATGTTTTGCGTGGACCACTATATTATCCCAACCTGCTGATTCCTCCAATACTCCATCAATCGTCCTGGATAATCCCTTGATTAATTTATCCATATCCGACAAGCCTAACGATGTCGGCGGCACCCTTATGCTCCAATGGGTTTCAACAATATCCGATAACGCCATAAAAAAAGACTATGACGGTATTCGTATCTATCGTTCCTTATATGCCGATAGTGCTTATGAGCTTGTTGCGACGCTTCCGGCAACCGCTACCGGTTATGAGGACGGGGGATTAGTGGATGGCCTGCCATATTACTATAAAATAGTTGCATTTAAAGGGGATACTGAGACACCGCCGTTGACCGGTCAACCCGGGATTGCTTCCGGCCAGTGGTTTCACACCGGCCGAATTCCAATTCTTATAATAATGATAATATTCTGCGCCATGGCGGTTATTTTTATATCTAAGGCCAAAGGCGGCTATACGTTTTATGTCCGACCTATTGCTGGTATCAATGCGGTCGATGAAGCTATCGGCCGAGCCACTGAAATGGGACGTCCAATTTTATATGTACCGGGGTTGGGCTCCGCCGCCGATGTCGCCACTATCGCCGCTTTCACAATCCTGGCGCGCGTCGCCAAAAAAACAGCCGAATACAATACGCGCGTAATCGTCCCCAATTATGACCCGGTAGTCATGACGGTATGCCAAGAGGTCGTTAAAGAAGCTTATACATCGGCGGGAAAGCCAGACCTGTACGATTCAAAAGATATTTACTATGTAACCCAAGACCAATTCCCCTACACTGCCGCGGTAAATGGAATTATATTAAGAGAAAGGACCGCTACTAATTTTTATATGGGGATGTTTTACGCCGAGTCCCTGGTACTGGCCGAAACCGGCTTCGTGGCTGGTTCGATTCAAATCGCGGGGACGGACCAGCTTGTGCAAATTCCGTTTTTTGTTTGCGCCTGCGATTTTGTATTGATGGGAGAGGAGCTTTATGCCGCTTCCGCTTATCTATCCAAAGAACCGCAGCAACTTGGGACCCTTAAAGCCCAGGATTGGGGGAAAGTGATTGTTGTTGCGCTCATTATAATCGGCACGCTTCTTTCCACAATCGGATTTACCGATTTCGCTTTATGGTTTAATGTAGGATGATACGAAAGGATAATTGAGGTTATCGATGCGTCGTGAAATTCCATTGTTGATAGTGTTCGTGTTCGGCATTTTCATGATGTTCCAGTATTTCGTGCCTCACCGCGTTTCATCGGATATCTATCAGGAATTAAATAATTGGACTATTATCATCGGTATTTTCACGATGGTTATCGGTATCGGTTCGCTTTTGAGCGTCCACTATAGCAGGATAAGATTTAAAGAAGATGGTTGGTGGTATTCAATAGTCACCATTGTCGCCATGGTCGGTATGGCCCTGGTCGGTCTTATCGGCGGCGTGAACAATGACCTGTTCCTGAATCTCTATCGTTTTGGTTTGGCGCCAGTAACATCAACTATGTTCGCTCTTCTGGCGTTTTTTATCGCGTCGGCCGCCTATCGGGCGTTTCGGGCCAGGACCGTGCTATCGACATTGTTGCTTCTGGCCGCCGTCGTGGTGATGCTTGGCCGCGTGCCGGTGGGAGAATTTCTCACAAACGGTCTGCCGGAACCTCTAAGATTATCGAAAATATCTGAATTCTTGTTATATGTTCCTAATACCGCCGCCAAACGCGCCATATATATAGGAGTAGGACTTGGTGTAGCGGCAGTGTCACTAAAAATTATCCTCGGTATCGAACGTACCTGGCTCGGTGGGGATGGTGGCAAGTAATGGCTGAAAACAATAATATCGGGTTTTGGCAAAAATTAATAAATATCGATCGCCGCTGGATTTATTTGGCTATTGGGATAATCGTGTTTGTTCCTATTTTGATTCCGCTCGGTTTGCCTGTTTACGTTACCAGTGAAGTCGAAGCTGTTTTCAATCGAGTGGATTCGTTGCCACCCGGTTCTATTGTTATGCTTCCAATGGAATATGACCCCGCTACTATGGCGGAACTTCAGCCGATGGCCTACGCGATACTCCGACACTGCTTTTCAAAAAACCTGAAAGTAATTACCACCGCCCTGCAAATTGACGGCGTGACTATAATCCGTAATGATCTGGCCAAAATCGCCGCTGAATATAACAAAAAGATTGGCGAAGATTACGTGTTTCTGGGTTATAAGCCCTACCCGGGTATCGTCATACTTAATATGGGAGAAGATTTCCGTAAACCGTTCCCCCGCGATTATTACGGGACCCCACTCGATAGCCTACCCATGATGAAAGGGGTTCGTAATTATTCCAATTGCGCCATGATTATTGATATCAACGCCACATCCGGCGTGGATTACTGGATAAACTACGCTCACACCCGCTATCAAGCCGACCTCGCTATCGGCGTTACCGCGGTCATGGCCACCGATTACTACGCCTTTTTATCTTCGAAACAAATATTCGGTCTTATCGGCGGCTTGAAAGGGGCGGCCGAATACGAAAAGCTGATTAACCATCCCGATTTCGCCGCCAAAGCCATGGATGTTCAGTCTATTGCGCATTCCGCGATTGTAATATTCATAATAATAGGAAACGTCGCCTATTTCGCGTCAAGGGGCAAAAAGAGGGAATGATGGTAGATCAAGCGACCCTGGCAAATGTTTTTTGGTTTACACTGGCCGCATATTTGACTTTATCGATTTTCTCGTTCCTCTATAAAGATAATCCATTCTATCGGCTCGCCGAACACCTAATCGTCGGGCTTTCGGCGGGTTACTGGATTGCTATTCTCTGGCACACCTCCCTGAAGGACCTCTGGTTGTATCCGCTTGTCGATAATTCGGTGGCGCTCTTTTCGGGCGATTTTAGGGCCGTTGAAATCTGGAGACTTAGCCTTAACGTCATACCGGGGGTTCTTGGGCTGTTCATGTTCCTTAGGTTTTTCCCGAAAATCGGCTGGCTTTCCCGATGGCCGATTGCGTTCTACCTGGCGATTTCCGCAGGCGTTTCTCTTCCTTTATATCTGCAAAGTTTCACGGTCGAACAGATGCGTGCCAGTATGATTCCGCTTACCGGAAATCCTTGGGAGATTTTTTGTAACCTGATAGTTATCGCCGGAACAATCTGCGGCCTGGCTTACTTCTATTTTTCGATGGAGCATAAAGGATTAGTCGGCGGCATGGCCAAATTCGGGGTCTGGGTGTTGATGATTGGTTTCGGTTCTACTTTTGGATATACCGTGATGTCGAGAATTTCTCTTTTGATTGGACGTTTCCGATTCTTGATTGACTGGTGTACCCTGGTAGTCAACTATTTTAAATAAATAGTAATTTCATGTCATTTACGCGGGTATTCCAAATTCGCCCGGTTTTTTTTATAGGAATCTCAATTCTTATAATGACTTTCTCTTTATCGGCGCAGGATTTCACGCAATCGCCGGCCTATTTTTTGTACGACTCTGTTCTCGTTACGATTCACCGAGATTTCACCGCTGATATTAGATATAGGCAGCGAATAGCCTTTAATCGTGACGCCCCCGACAAATATACGAGCATCAGTATCCATTTGAACAAGTACATTTCGCTTGAGGATATCCAGGTTGCCACCGATCTTCCCGATGGCCGCCGGGTATTGCTATCTGATTCCGATATCCAAACCGTATCGGATTTCGGTCCTCAATACTATCCAGACAGTAAAACAAAAATAGTACCATTGCCGCTTATTCGTGAAAATGCTCGTACCACCATCGAATATACGCTTCATTACGGATGCCTTCTTTACCTGCCCGAATTCATCATGCAAAGAGATATTCCTTCGGCAAGAGCCGGCATCGTTATTCGTTCGCGGATTCCCTGCCGCTATTATTGCTCACCCGGAACATTCAAGGCCGACAGCGTCGGTAATGCGTTGAATCTTTACGCGGAGGAGATTCCCGCCTACGAGACCGAAGAAGGTTCACCTGTCGACTATCGGTATCGTGTGTTTTTAAGGCCGGACACGATTCTTTATGAGAACGCTATTTATCCGATGAGGAGCTGGGATGATGTAGCCGCCTTCTATAATCGATTGGCTTTTCCCAATGAGTATCCCGATAAATTGATTGCCCATTTGGCCGACAGCCTTTGCCGCTATTCCAAAGACCAAAATGACAGTTTGCTTTCGCTTTTTACTTACGTAAGAGAAAATATCCGCTATATATCAGCGGATATAGGACGCGGCGATTTTAAACCGCTCAATCCGATACAAATCGTAAATCGCAGAATCGGCGATTGCAAAGACCAGTCCACGTTGTTGATTTCATTGATTCGCAGTATGGGTTTCGCCGCTTATCCGGCTTTGGCCGTTTCCAGTGACAAACCTAACGTAATCGATTCATTACCCTGGCCGGGATATTTTGACCATGTTATCGCGGCTGTCAATACCGCCAACGGTTTTCTTTTTCTGGACGCCAGCCAGCAATCGTGCTGTTTCGGGAAAACGCCGATATCGATAAGAAACCGTCCTCTGCTTATCTGCCGCGACTCGAATTCGTATCCGGTTATTCCGGCGATATCCGAACATGGCAATGCCGGCGATATCAATTTGATATATCGAATAAAAAATAACGGCGACATAAATTGTCATGTTCATCTCGCCCTTTATAGAGATATGGCGTTTGGTTTTTATGATAGTAGGCCGGAATTGGTATCTTCTAGCATTAAGGATGCGTTATTCTCGAGTATCCCTGCCGATCAATATCGCATGTCATTCCATTTGGAGAACAACTCGCCCGATTTGATAATGATGAGCGGTGAATACGTCGACCGGTTTCAATCCGTTCCGGATGCCCGTGAATTGGCCCTTAAAGTCGTTTCGCCATCGTTCGAATACCTCAAACGGAAATTTCGCGGAAAAGATCGCCGGTCTCCTTTTGCTTTCCCATATCCGTTTCGCCTGAAAGAAACCATAGACATAATTATTGAGGATAGCTATAGTTTTAAAAACGACTCATTGATAATCGATTATAACGAGTGCGGCTTGCAATATTATATTCAGGTTTATTCCCGGCAAACCAGCTACCGTGCCTATAAATTTTTCCAGCTGGCCGGTTACACCTTGCCTTCCGAATGTTATGATAGATTTAAAACTTTCTTACCAAAAACGATTCAAACAATATCGCGCTCGATGGATATCATTTCCACAACGAATAATGTTAAAGGCAATACTCCTTAGTTTTACGGCGACGTTGGTACTTTTCGGAGATGCCACTTTCGCCGAAAATATGCCTGGTCTGATTGAGATGCTGGCTCTTTATCCCGATCAGGATGCCGTCTATTTGAGAATTGGCGACAGCACCGCGGTTAGCTATATCAACCAAAAGTACCATTATAGCCGGTATTTCCATTCGGCGGCAATGGCGTTACGGAAAGGTGGTGGCGGAACCGCCAGCGCCGCTTCACCAGTACTCGCCGAAACGGACGATATTAAAATTAATGCCTTTACAATTACATCCGAGGGGGAAACCCTACTGGTCGGTCAAAATGAAATCGCGAAGCTCGAACTTTTTGGCAATAAAAAACGTTATGTCGTAACTTTTCCCGATACACGCGCCGGCAGCATATTTATTTTCGAATGGAAATTGGAATCTAATGAACCGGTTTTTTCCGGGCGGCGTTATCTTGGAAGAACTTATCCCGTTCTGGCAAACCGGACGGTTATTTCATGCCCTGAAGGTTGGGTATTTAATTTTCTGGTAAGCCCATCCTGCATTTATCGGCAACAACGGTCTCCGGAATACATATATGGAAACGATATCTGGGTGAATCATATCTGGAACGCCGGTTCGCTTCCGGGAATAGTGTTCGAAGAAAACAGCCCGCCGATAACCGAATTTATCCCCTGCCTGAATTACGCATTTTCTTACGATCGGCGCTGGCCTGCCGGCGAAAAGAACAAAGTCGATTGGCAGTTGATATCTTCAATATATCAAAAACACCTAAATTCACTTAATAAAATCGATCAATCGTTATCGTTGGAGGCGGCCAACGTCACTGCAGGCGCCTCTTCCGCAAAAGATAAAGCCCGCCGGATTTTTGATTTCGTAACGAAAAGTTTCAGCGTGGTTTATTCGGATATAGACATCTCTGCCGCTCCCGATATTTTGCTCAAGCGCGGCGCCGGGTCGCAGGCGGAAGGCGCGTTCATTCTTGGGGCGATGTTTTCAAAATCCGATATTACGTTTAATTATGTGCTAATCTCTACCCGCGACAATGGCGAGGTTATCAAATCGATGCCGGCCTTGTATTACTTTAACAGGCTGTTGGTGGCGGCCCGTTTCGATAGAGACACGGTTTGGTTTGATCCGGCCTACCGAGGCGTTCCCATGGGAATCTTACCGTTCGAAGATCAAGCTGTCGATGGTTTGCCTATCAAAAACAAAGCCGACGGTTTTATAACCACACCCATATCCGATTATCGCGAAAACGGGCGGGCGGTCAATTTAAAAATCTCTTTCGATTCGAAGGGGGCCCTTGTGGCCGAATGCCTTGAATTGCTATCAGGTTCGTTGAATGTAGAAGAAAAAAACATCCTTCAAGGCCTTACCCCTGATGAATCTCGGCAGCGCTGGGTCGATTTAACTTCGCGCGGTTTGCCCGGCTCAATCATGAAGGACCTTATTTTTTCGGATATAAATTCGGATATTGACCCGTTCCGGGTATCTTACAGATTGGAATTGCCCGATTTCATTAAAAGCGAAGACACACGCCTGTTTATTCCGCTGGATATTCTGGGCCGCTGGCAGTTCGATATCGCATATTCGGAAAACAGACGCTTACCAATCGAGCTCGGCCGTCCTCATTGTGAACAAGAACAAATTCAAATCGATATTCCCACGGGTTTTCGCGTGGAATACCTACCGGATAATTTCAATCTTAACAGTTACCTGGGGGAAATTTTTTCGGTGGTGGTGGTGACCGCCAACACGATTATGGTCACCCGCGGTTTAAGCCTTAAGCCTTATCGTCTTAAAGCCGAATCGGCGCGCAGCCTGAACGGTTTTTTTTCAACGGCGCGAGACGAGGCAAGTAAATTTATTATTTTGAGAAAGTAAATGCCCGAACTTCCCGAAGTTGAAACCATCGTGCGCGATATGCGTTCGGTTCTGACCGGTCAATCGGTGTTAATCGCGAAATTTCTAAATATGTCTATCAAAGAAAGTGGCGGACCACCGGACGCGTCATCGCTTCGCGGAAAACGCCTGATTGCGATTGACCGCCGCGGTAAAAATATAATATTCCGATTCGAAAAAGACCTATCGATGGTTATTCATCTTAAGATGACAGGAAGGTTATTGTTTGAAAAGATTCAAGCAGAACAAGAAAAACACCTGCATTTCCAAATCGAATTTTCTAATAATAAGCTGTTCTTTTACGATGTTCGCAAGTTTGGCCGAGTGGGCATCTACGATTCGGATGGACTTGCGCGACATCCGCGCCTGACTAAGCTTGGCCCCGAACCATTCGATTTAACGCCTGCGCAATTCGCGCGGTTGTTGATAACTCGCCACAAACCTATCAAAGCCGCCTTAATTGACCAGGAAATAATTGCCGGTATCGGTAATATCTATGCCGATGAATCGTTGTTTGCCGCTGGAATACGCCCTGATAGGCCCTCCGCCAAAATTAAACCCGACCACCTGATACGCCTTCACAAGTCAATAATCAAAGTGCTTAAAAAGGCTATCGACAACCGCGGAAGTTCCGTCGATGATTACCTTGATGGATTCGGAAAAAGCGGCAAGTTTCAGAGATTGTTGAAAGTCTATGGACGAACCGGGCAAAAGTGCCTCAAATGCGACGCGACTATCAAACGCATAACCCTGAGGGGGCGCTCAACTCATTATTGTCCCAGGTGTCAGAAATAGATTTCAGGTAATATGGCATGCCGACTGAGCTTGCTTCGTCCTATTCACCACATGGGTTGGATAGACATCGTTAGCCCTGGCGACCTCGTTAATAGTTTTTGCCCCCTTATTGCCTTAAAGGCTATTCTCGCTTTTAATTCCATACTGAACGATTTGCGCTTCATCAATTTCCCTTTCCCTACGGGTCCGTAAACCTGTTTTCGGAAAGCTTTTGAGCGGGTTTCAGTTTTGGGACCGCAAAAAGTTAAGGGATATTGCCCATTCGCAAAAATTGTTAAATCGATTTGGCTAGTACTTTGCCGGTTTTTGGTAGTTCATTTCCTTGGAATTATAATTCATTATCAAGTAAAGGTAAGGAAGAGAAGACATTACAAATTTATTGAAATGGCGTCGCGGGTAAAAACGTGAAAACAAAGTCTCAAACCCGCTTGCAACGATAGCTATCGCTTATTTAAAGATATTGAGTTTAAACCGGAGAGGCTGGGATTCGAACCCAGGGATGAGTGTTACCCCATCAACTGCTTAGCAGGCAGCTGCCTTCGGCCACTCGGCCACCTCTCCAAGCTGTGACAAGTATAATAATCGAACGCCTTATAAACAAATACTTTTTCAGGGGCTATTTCGCGGATGATTTTTGGCGGTTCGTTCGTTGCCGCGCTTGTAATTGCCGGTGTAACGAGCCATTAGCTGTTGTCGGCTGTCTTCCGATACCCCATTGATATCCCCAAGGAATTCCCTGGCGGCGAAATCCCGTAGGGTTGTCACGGTTTTGCCATGACGCCGGATTTGCACCTCGCCGCTTTTAAATACGTGAAAGCTGAAACCGAGCTCGCTAGAATAATCATCATCTGTCATATGTCCCTATTTATCTTCATTGAGTCGTTCCAGGGCCCGCATTTTGGCATCAATAAGCTGCTGGTGTGTCAAATTTAGCATCTTTTGATATTTATGAACCAGGTAGTCCTCGTAAGCCGAAAGGATTCCATCAGCATAGATAACCTCCCAGACCAATTCAATCACCGCGACCTTCTGGGATTCGTCGTGGTTTTTGTTGATTATCCTGGCGAACCCATATAAATCGAGGCTGTTTTTGATTTCCTGGCGCGTGATTTCAAACAGCTCGTCAATCTGTTTATCATTTATCTCGAATCGTTTTTTTATAATATCTATGATGCGCGTTTTTTCATTATCACCAAAATTATCATCACAATTGGCCATCTCAATCAGCAGGGCGCAGGTGGCGATTTGCAGTCGACGGCGATTATCATCAGACGATTTCTTATTATCAACCGCCATGTACTTTTCGAAATATCCCTTAATGGAATTCAGCATAAGATTTCCTAATAAAACCTGATAAGAACGGGGAAACCACTTTCGGCCGTATTATCCGGGATGAAACCGCCAAAGCATTTTGCCCTTACCTTGAATCGCCGACTATTTTTATGGCCCATGATTCCTGAGACCGCAAGATGCCGCGGGAATATGCTTCCCGCGGCCAAAGTCGCAAACGGCCAGGATAATTCTCCCGTCATTTTTTCATCAACAATCTTTCGTATTCGTCTACCAGCTGTGAGAAAATTTTTATCGTATTGTCGAACGGCTCGGTGGTTGTCATGTCCACTCCGGCTTTTTTGAGGATATCCACAGGGTAAGCGGAGGAGCCGGTTTTGA
>JAAYTW010000282.1 GCA_012517955.1 Candidatus Zixiibacteriota bacterium
CAATACCCGTTCCGACCCCATAACCATATAAAGAATCGGTGAAACAAACACCAAAAAAGTCCTTACTGAACCCGGTATTTATCGATTGCCAACTGCCGCCGCCGTTTCCCGTAACGAATATCTCGCCGCTATAGCCGACTATCCAACCGTGAAGCGAATCCGTAAAATCGACCGCCATCTTATTGACCGCTGTGCCAAGATTGACCGCAGACCAAGTCGTTCCCCCATTGGTCGTATGCCGCACCACGCCGTTCCATCCAACAACCCAACCATTATTTCGACTGGTGAAATCGACTCCATAGAGACGTTCCGTTGTGTTCGATGTTTGATTGGCCCAGGTCAATCCCCCATTTGTTGATTTGATAATCGCTCCATTGCGACCCACTGCCCAACCATAAAGCGAATCGGCGAAATAAACATCATAAAGCCGATAGGATGTCGATGTTGTTGTTCTAATCCAGGATGCTCCACCATTGGTTGTACGATAAATTAGCCCGCTGTCGGCGGCAATCCATCCGAGATTGGAATTAAGGAAATATGACCCGAACAAATATCCGCCGGTGCCGGATATTTGGGCCACAAAACTGCTGCCGCCGTCACTGGAAAATCTAATCACTCCATAGTTACCGGTAACCCAAACCGAATCCGGCCCTATATTCGAGACGCCCCACATTGCCGTGGTGATACCGGTGTTCATGGCAATCCAGCTGGCACCGCCATCGGTTGTTCTTATCGCCTCGCCGCTTTCCGCGACCGACCAGGCTCGCTCTCCTGATACCGCCACATTACGCAAGCTGCCGTTGTAATACCCATGGTATGAGGTTTGATATCCGTAGTTTTCCAGAGTTTGCTTTAGATATGCCGCTGCCAGGGCAATATCGGTTGTACCCGAATAGCGCGTATGTATTGTGTCTAATTGCCCATCGACCGTAACCGGCAACGCCCCGGAAAGCCGGCTGAGATAGTCAATAATGGTATCTTGCTCAACCAGGTCGGTTAAAGAATCTATGTAAGGGTTGTAGACTAATGCTATACTTGATGGCAATTCTCTTTCGGTAAATGGCATGGTTCGCAGATACAGTCGGCGGCTGAAAATCGCATTCTCAACCGAAACCGTAGATAGTATATAGTTCTTGCCCCTATCAATAATTGAATTTGGCTCAATGTTTATTCTGTTGAAATCTCCATAACATAGGTATAGCGAAAAGTCTTCGTCATCGAACGGAATTTGCTTAAACGAGATTGCTCTATTGCTCAGCCAATCCAGCTCGCGAGCTCCCCAGCCTAAATAAATTTTTTCTTCAGTTTTCGCCCAGCATCTACCCGGAAATTCCACCATATTGTTTAAATTGGTACTGTTGCTTTCAACCACGATTATAAATCGATCGCTTTCGGAATATGCTGTGCCAACCAATACACCGATTATAATCATTAATAACCCCAGCTGTCTCAACATCGACACTCCTTTATTAAAATCCAAAAAACACTTTACTATCTTATTGTTTCGGCAAAATTATTACCGAATTAGACATAATTTTATGGTTTCACTATAGGAATCGATTTCCAGGCGCGCGAAATATATCCCGGAACCGAATTCCGTTCCATCCCACAAATACCTATAGTTTCCCGCCTCTTGAACATAATCGATAGCGCTGGCAACCCGTTTTCCGAGTAAATCGTAAATCGTTAATTTCACGGAAGCGCGCTTATTGAGCATATAGCTTATCAATGTTGAACTATTAAAAGGATTTGGATATGATTTAATCGCGTAATAATGGTGCGCCAGCGGCGGCTGGTTGTCTATTGATGTCAACAGCCATCTGAATGCGTTCAGGCGGCCGGTTCCCATCCGGCCGATATACCCGGGGTTCAATGAATCTATATTATCGGTCGTCGATTTGATGAGATTCTCTATTTGCGCGTTAGTCATCGATGGGTACCAGGCCCTTATCAATCCTGCCAACCCCGATACCATTGCCGCCGAAAACGAGGTGCCGTTGTAACTCGCGAAACCGGAATGCGTCTCGGTGGTGAGGATATTAGTTCCGGGGGCGCAGAGGTCAATCCACGAACCGTAACCTGAAAACGGCGCCAGATGGTCGTTGGCATCGGTGGCGGCAACCGCGATAACGTTATCATACGCGGCCGGATAAATCGGAACATCGGAGCTTTCGTTTCCCGCCGATGCCACTATGAGCACATCCTCATCCCAAATCGCGTTAATTACATTTTGCTCGGTCTGGCTGAAAACCGGCGTCCCCCAGGAAATGTTAATTATCCGAGCGTTATTTTCAACCGCCCACAACAGCCCCTGCATCACATTGTGAAGATTCCCCGCGTTGAATACTTTTATACACATCATTCTCGCCGAAAACCCGATTGCCGAGCCCCAGACTCCATTGTCGGTTACTTCGGATACACATCCCGCGACACTTGTGCCATGGGGCCAGGATGGTTCCTCCATGGGGTTGTTATCGAAAGTTCCCCAATCCCAACCGACCAAATCATCGATAAATCCGTTATGATCGTCATCGATATTATTATAATCTGATGAATCATATTGACCGTTTTGATTTATATCTTCCCCAGGGTTCACCCAGATATTTCCCAGTAAATCGGGGTGGTCGTAATTGATGCCAGCATCGACAACCGCAATTACCGAATGGCGCGTTGTATCGCCCCTCACGATATCCCAGGTATCATCGGCATGAACATGAGGTAAATGCCACTGGCTGGGAAAAGCTGGATCATCGGGGGCGTAATTCAACAAAGGTATACTAATCCGTTCGATATAATCAATATCGGGACTATTTGATAATCTGGCGATCGCCAGTTCGACATTATTGGGGTTGGCAATCGTGAATATGTACAATCCTGCCACGGCCCGAGCCAACGCCGGTTTTGTTAGTGGACCCGGATAGTATGGTTCGATATTAATTACGCCGACTTCCCGGCAAATCCTATCTATTGATGTGTCGCCGCTGGATATATATCCATTAGTCATCGCATTCGTTCGCCATCCGGGATTATTCGCTTTTTGTTTTACAACCACCTTATCAGAAAC
>JAAYTW010000283.1 GCA_012517955.1 Candidatus Zixiibacteriota bacterium
CCGCAAGAAGCGCACCAGTAAAATGCGACTTTCGGTTTGCTCACTTGGCACCTCCCTGATGTTGGGTCGCGTGTTCATCGTATTTCAAAGGTTCAAGATGAAGCGGCCCCAAAGCCCGAACCTGTTCGGTCATTTCATTCATAACTTTTTGCACTCTGTCGCCTTCCGAAGCGGATATCCATTCCAGCCGGACACGTTGTTCTTCGATGCCGAACTCCTTAAGCATCCGCTTTAGCAACGTATAACGTCTTAGCGCCTTATAGTTGCCCTCTTGATAATGACAATCTCCGGGATGACACCCACCTATCAATACCCCATCGGCCCCTTCACGAAAAGCCGATAAGACAAATTGGGGATCGATTCGTCCGGAACACATTACCCGGATAATTCGGGCATTGGGGGCGTAGGTCATACGCGATATGCCGGCAAGGTCGGCGCCCGTGTAGGTACACCAGTTGCAGAAAAACGCGACAATCCTTGGTTCAAAGGGTTGATTAGACATAGCTCATTACCCCCTTGATCTCTTGGAAGATCTGTTCATCGGTGAATAGGTTTTGTTGCAGCGCGCCCGACGGACAAGCCGCCACGCAAGTTCCACATCCTTTACATAATGCCCCATTGAGCACAGCGATTTTCTTTTCGTGATTGAAGCTTATCGCGTTGTAGGGACACAACGGTATGCAGGTATGACATCCCGAACACAACTCGTCTCTGATATAAGCGGTGTTGGGCTCCAACTCAACATACCCTTTATCAATTAAGGCCATTGCTTCAGCAGATGCCGCGCCCGCTTGAGCCACGGTGTCTGGTATATCTTTTGGCCCCTGACAGGCTCCGGCGAGGAAAATACCATCGGTGAATGTCGATACCGGCGCCAGCTTAGGATGGCGTTCCAGGAACCAACCCTCCGATGAACAACTGATATTGAATTTACGACGGACTTCTTCGGCATCTTCCTGAGGCTCCAATCCATTAGCAAGCACAACCATGTCGACCGGAATGCGGCGAACCATGCCCACCAGAGTATCTTCGGCCCTGATTATCAGCTTGCCCTGTTCGTCGGGGGTCATCGCCCAATCGTTGATTTCGGCGACGCGGCCGCGGATAAAGTGAACCCCCTCGTGAAGTAGTTTGTCGTAGAATTCTTCGTATCCTTTGCCGGGAGTTCGTATATCGATATAAAAGTTGTAGACTTCGGCGCCGGTACGTTCTTTAATCAGATGCGCCAGTTTGAGGGAATACATACAACAGACGCGCGAACAATATTTATTGGTATTTTCATCGCGGCTGCCGACGCAGTGAACGATACCGACCGATTTAGGCTTTTGACCGTTTTTAAGCACCAATTCACCGCCGGTAGGGCCGGACGCATTGACAAGCCTCTCGACTTCTAGGCTGGAATAGACGTTCGGATATTTACCGTAACCGTAGCGAGGAATTCGCTTGCCGTCAAACGCCTTGTATCCGGTGGCCAGTATGATTGCGCCCACATCGATTTCCTTGAATTCCTCTTTCTGAGTGAAATCGATAGCATTGCGTTCGCAAACCGAGGCGCACAGCTTTTTGCATTTGCCGGTCTTCAATTCGGAACAGGTGTTAGGGTCAATCAAAACCACCGAAGGTGTCGCTTGCGGGAACGGCATATAAATCGGTTTGCGTTTACCCAAACCCTCGTCGAAGGCGTTAGGGAATGCCGGCTTTTTAAAAACACAGGCCTCCACGCATAAATTGCAACCGACACATAGTTCTTCAATAACGTAACGTGGTTTGCGTTTGACCTTAACTTTAAAATTCCCCACGAAACCGGACACCTCGGCGATTTCAGAATATGTCCATAGAGTGATATTCGGATGAGATCTCACGGCCGACATTTTCGGCGTAAGAATACAGGCGGCACAATCGAGAGTTGGGAACGTTTTGTCGAATTGTGCCATATGGCCGCCGATTGTAGGTTCGCGTTCCACAAGATATACTTTTTTGCCGGCATCGGCTAAGGTTAGAGCCGCATGAATTCCGGCGATACCACCGCCAACGACCAATACTGTGGAATTTACGGGCACGCGGGTCCGTTCCAACGGTTGGTGAATCGCCACGCGTCTGACCGCGGCCGCTACCAGAGCCTTGGCTTTCTCGGTGGCTGCGGCCTTGTCGGCGGTTACCCAGCTCACGTGCTCGCGAATATTGGCCATCTGGAAATAATATTGATTCAGACCGCCTTCGCTGGTGGCGCGGCGGAATGTGTTTTCATGCATAAGCGGGGAGCATGAAGCCACGACCACGCGGTTGATTTTTCCGTCCTTGATATCCTGCTTAATAAGATCCTGCCCGGGATCGGAACACATAAATTTATATTCTTTAGCGACGGTAACATCGGGCAAATTTTTGGCGAATTCGACGACTTCGGCGACGTTTACTTTGGAGGCGATATTGATGCCGCAATCGCAGACATACACTCCAATTTTCAGCCCGCCGTTTGATTTATTTTCCGGCATTACTATATCCTCCCTTCCGGTGTGGCGGCTTTCGGGGGAACGAACAAACGATGCATACCGAGCTTTTTATGGTCGATACCAAAAGCCATGCCCATCAGTTGGGTAAAATAAGCGACAGGAAACTTAAGATTGTCTTTATACCAGCCGCTCATTTTGTCTTGATAACATTCGAGGTTGAACTGGCAAAGCGGGCAAGCGGTCGCGACAACATCGGCGCCGCGCTTCTGAGCTTCCTTAACGATTATATAGCTCAAACGCACGCCCACCTCCTGAACCGTGCCTGTCAATGACCCGCCGCAACAACGGGTTTTCAGGGGCCAATCGATAACCTCGGCGCCCAAAGCTTTCATGAGATTATCCATAACCATAGGATTAGCCTGATTATCGAAAGTTGAATAGGGGCGGACAATCTGACATCCGTAATAGCAGGCGACCTTCAGTCCCTTTAAGGGTTGCTTGACATGTGCTTTGATTTTATCCAGGCCAAAATCGTTTTGAAGAATGTCCAGCGGGTGGCGGACATTGGTCAGCCCGGCATATGATAACCCGGCTTCACTAAGAGCATCATGAACTTGCTTGCCGATTTCCGGATATTCTTTTAGGTAACGACTGGTTTTATTTAAAACCAGATAACAGGCCGCGCAGGGGGCGATAATATCAACCGATTCCGCGCCTTGCAGGTATTTTTCGGCCAGGGCCAGGTTGCGCGCCGAAAGGCCGAACGCCTTCATTTCATCCATCGAGTTATAAGATGTCGCGCCGCAACAATTCCAGTCTTCGATTTCGGTCATCTCGATGCCGAGCTTATCAAAAACCGAAAGCAACGATTCCTCGTAGGCTTTGCCTAACCCCTTAAGCGAACATCCCGGAAAGTATGTGTAGCTCATAAAGTCCCCTTTCCGGTCGATACTGCTTCCTTATCCATGGCATTAAGGACGGTTTGCAGCTCTTTTTTGCGTTTGATCGATTCCATTTTAAGGCCGATTCGTCCCTGGAAAAACAGTTTCATGCCCATGATTGCTTGATTTATCATGGATAGCGGCGCAGTCTTAAGATATAGTTTTATGACCACAAGCATTTCTGTACTGCGACCATTGCGTAGAACATTCCCGAAAAATTCTTTTGCCAGAACTGGAATCGGGAATTTTTTGGGATAGACCTTTTCTTGGATTGCCCGGCGTTTTATTGAATACATGATATCGGTGATTTTGATTCCTTTCGGGCATTCGACCGTACAGGCATAGCACGAGGCGCACAGCCATGATGTGTAACTGCTAAGTACTTCGCCTTTGAAACCGGCCCGAACCATCGCCACGATTTGCCGCGGGGTATAATCCATGTATGTGCTTAAAGGACACATACCGCTGCAGGTGCCGCACTGAATACAATTGGCCAGCTTTTCCCCGCCGGGTATCGCCGTTATTTCATCGGCGAACTTGGGGTCGAGCTCGGCCTCGTATTTCAGTTTCTGCCATCCATGCCACTCGGGCATAAATATCCTCCTATAGGATTATTGGTTATTTTTAAAGATGTAATCTTATTATCAACGCGGTATTTCATATCAGCGTAATTCGGCAAAACGTCGGCCGGAATTACCCCGAACATCGATAAAACGGTTCGGTCGTACACTATACTTTTTAGTATAGTTACAGCAAACCGGTCGCGGATTGTCGTTATCATCTGATTGACCTTCTCAATTTCGCTTTTGAAGATAGCAAAAAGCCACTCATAAAGCAAGATATTTGTGAAATAATTCACATATATGGGTAAGGTTTTCCCTATTGTCAGGCAATGGCTTAAGACGATTGTTTTGGGTTTTTTGGGTATTCCGGGTACAAATTTCGGCGGCGTGGGCGATGGGCTAAAAATATCCTGGAAAATCGCCGTTTTCGCGCACATTTTTTTCTGCTCTATTTCGTTTTTGTAGCCCATTGAATTCCCAACCAAATCCCAGTTTGGACAATAAACGGATTGCTATAGATAGTGTCAAGGAAAAGTTTCCTTTTGGGCTATATTTGCTATGCGGAAATTGACGGCGTTATTTCAGCAAAAGCATCTTTTTGACCGCGATTTTATCGCCGGCTACTATTCGGGTGAAATAGATTCCGGAGGTGGCTTGGTTGGCGTGCCAGATTGCCTGATGATGCCCCGCCGGATAAGGCTTGTCGACAAGACGCATTACTCGTTGGCCGAGAATATTATATATATCGATTTTTACGTTGGCTGGCTCGGGCAAATCGAATGCAATTGCGGTGGCGGCGTTAAACGGATTTGGGTAATTCGAATACAGGGCAAAGCGGGTGGGCAACCCGGAGCTTGCGGGCGCTTTCTTGCCAAAATTTCTGTCGAGAACAAATGATTGAATACCCGATAAAGCATCCCATAATTCACAAACAACCATTTCATCTTGCTCTTCCTGGATATCGATATAAATATCGGATGGCACATTGAATTGGCCGGGAGCGAAGCCGGGTCCGCCATAATGGTCAAAAATTTTCGCAACATACGGCTCCAATATCCAGATTCTCTGGTTAAACAAATCTACCACGTAAATATTACCTTTTTTATCGGTATCGAGAGCTGATAAGTATGGGATTGGGTCAGTTGGGAGATAAAGCCGGCCCATGTAAATGATATCCGCATTGGGGTCGCTGTAATAGCTTAAAACGCAACCGTTGCGGGAATCTGATATATAGAAAAAATTGGACGCGTCGGAGTCCGATGAGACAGCTACTCCGGTTGGATATCCGATATCCGGCAAACCATGACCATAACCCCCATACCAGGTTTCATAATCGCCGGAGGCCGAATAGCGGAACACTTTGCAGAGCCGCCCATCGGCAACTAGAATATCATCGTCGGCGCGGCTGGGAGTGCCATAATCCATATAATCGATTGCGGTCGGAAATAACAGCGTATCGGAGCCGAAAGCTGAAACCCAGATAAGCGAATCCTTGTCGAGATCAAAGCGAAGTTTTACAATCCGATGGTTTCCCTGATCGAGTACATACACGAAATCGGAATCTGGATTATAATATCGCCCGTTGCAGGATACCGCCACGTCGATAGGATGATAAAAATATTCGGCGCTGTCGAGACCTGGGTGATGCGGTACGAAATAGTCGGGAGGGGTTACCGAATCGATAAACATAATCGTATCGGAGTAATAGTTGATAGGAGGCTGTTTTCCGTAAAAAGACATTCTTATGGGATATCTATCCTTATCGATTTTATTAAAATGAAACAGGGTGAGCCCGTTAGTAGCCCGGTCGCAAAAAATACAAATCACGTAATCGATACCTTTATCTATATGGATAAACGCCCCGCCGGATGGCTTAAAAAACAGCGTTACCGAATCCCCAAAAACGTTATCAACGTAGTCTTGGTTCATTCTGTCCGGTTCGCCGATTTGCAGAAAAGTGGTTGGGGTAATATCAGAAAACGCGATGGAAGCCGTACTTACTACTAAGGCTAATATTAAAGCGTAATGTTTAAACATATCTATTACCTCCAACCCACCCGCAGCCAGCGGGCCTCGTTTGTCCGGGTATCGAATATGAACAGCATGGCAGGATCAAAACTATTCAAACCCTCTGATTTTGAAAAGTAGTATACAATATAATCCCCATAAATTTGGGCTTTATTGTACTCTATTCCTGGGTAATTTCCATCCGAAAAATCTGTTATTGTATCTCTTCCGATTTCATTTAGGGTTACAGGATTATAAAATATAACTATAGGAATACCCCAGTTTTGACCATATTCTCGATTTATATCCGGATATTGGCTATAATTCACATAATTCAAGAAAAAACAATATAATATATTTCGCGCTGGATGATATACAAATATTTTTGACATTGGATTGTCAGAAAACAATCTTAATGAATCAATAATTAAATTATTAGTATTGCTTATGCGCAATATCCAATATTTACCGTCAGAACCATATGCCGAAAACAACTCACTACTATCGACCGTCGCCAATTGCGTAAATTGACTAAAGGCATTAATTGACGATAGGCCGTTCGGACCTACAAATTGACTAATTTCGTTTAATTTATGAAAAACCAAATTTGAATCTAAGTTATACTCGCCATCTTCCAATAATCTTAAATGATTTTTCTGATCCTGTAAACCGAAACTAAAATATGGTTTATCTAAATGGTTTTCAAGCCTTACCACAGAAACATCAAGCAAACTATCATATTTAATTAGATTAATACGGTTAGATATGGTTGTTATCCACCAAAATACTTTGCCTCTCCCAACAGCCGTATTTTTATCATATTCTCCCTTGGATAATATGGTAATGTAATATATGCTATCGCCAACCTGTAATTTAATTGGCGTTGGAGTACAGATAGTCCCTTCATTAGCTAATAATAAACTATCTTGAATAACACTATTTTGTAGATCTACTAGCTTTAAGTATATAGAATTAAAATTCGAACTGGGATTTGATTCATATGTAGTAAGCAAAAAACTCTCACCAGACGATAATGAATAGCATAATAATATACTAAAACAAAATAATGTGTTTGCATAAAACCTATTACACCGTATCATTTCCACGGCCTCCTATAATAAA
>JAAYTW010000009.1 GCA_012517955.1 Candidatus Zixiibacteriota bacterium
ACAAGCGAAGATAATCGTATATCTCGGTGACAGTCCCAACTGTTGACCGCGGATTCTTGGCGGCCGACCGTTGTTCGATAGATATCGCCGGCGACAGCCCTTCGATAAAGTCGACATCCGGCTTCTCCATCAGCCCCAAAAACTGGCGCGCGTAAGCCGACAGCGATTCCACGTATCGGCGTTGCCCTTCGGCGTAGAGCGTATCGAACGCCAGCGATGATTTCCCCGAACCGGACAACCCCGTGATTACCACCAATTGGTTGCGCGGAATTGTGACATCGATATTTTTGAGGTTATGTTCGCGGGCCCCTTTTATGATAATTTTATCAGCTTCCATTTATTTAGTCTTCCTATTTTAATCTACATTTGTTCACTATTACAATGAACAGTAGTGGCTTGTCAATTCATTTTTGGCCAATCGGGTAATATATACGATTTTATTGGATAAACAACAAATAGAGCAAGATAGTTAATGGAAAATTTGCGTGTTCGGTCAGTTCTTAGGCCGACGCAGTCGGGCGTGAACTGACTGGGAAAGTGTCAGGTCACGCTTCGCTACGACCTGACACAACCCCCAAAAATTTAAAAAGCTAACATGTATTCTGCTATTATTAGGACAGCTCTTTATTTTACATTACCTTAAAACCATCATTCTTTTTACTTGAGAATAATTATCGACCGTTAGTTTGTAAAAATACATACCTGATGGTATCGCCGATGCATTCCAGGTTTCCCGATAGGTTCCGGCCTCCTGAATTCCTTCATATATGATTGCCACCTGGCGCCCCAGAATATCGTACACATCGAGTTTAACCTTGGATTTGGCCTTTAGCGAGTATTCGATAACCGTATTCGCGTTAAAAGGATTGGGATAGTTCTGTTGAAGCGTGAAATTATCGGGAATGAGGCTTTTTTCGTTATCAATACCGCTAAATAGCGTATCCTTCCCCAGACGAATCACATAGTAATTGTACATCGTGCTATTTGGGGAAGTTCTGCCCAAAACAACATACCCGCTGTCGGGAGTACATTGCACGGCCACACCGAAATCGCTATACTGGTTTCCATAGTGCGAAGACCAGAGTTGATTCCCCATAGAATCGGCCCGAACGATTGAGATATCGTAAGGCATACCCGGCGGGTACATATGGCCTACCATGATGAATCCGTGATCATAGGTCTCCTGAACGCAGTAACCCTCATCGGGATCAACTCCGCCATAATAACGACTCCAGAGACTATCGCCGTTTGCGTTGAGCCTGACAAGCCAGAATTGCTCTTCGTTTGGATAACCTCTATCTCTGTGCCCGAAAGCGGCATAGCCGCCATCATGAAGCTGGATAATGGAATAGCAGGAGGCCACCCCGCTGAACGATTTTGTCCAGACTGTATCACCATTTGCATTGAGTTTGGCAAACCAGAAGGAACCGGTACCTCTTACCACCATGGCGCCGCTGTCTTGAGTCGCGATAACCCTGAATGCTCTTTGGCTGTTGGCTTTATTTATTTGATATTGGTTTAATACATTGCCGCTTTCATCGGTTTTGATTATTATCGGATCCCAATCATAGCCCCAGTTGCCGTAATAATAAACCTCGCCGACAATGATGAATCCTCCATCAAGCGTCTGGCAGACTCCGAATCCGTAGTTAGTCGATGAATCAGGGCCGTAATCATGCTGCCATAATAAACTGCCGCCGGCGGTAATTTTAACCAGCCGATATTTCGCTCCATGGCCGCCCGAATTAGACCATCCGGCAATTACATAGCATCCATCCCGAGTACGCGTAATATGGTTGGCATTATCTGTCCCCGAATCGCCATAAGTGTACGCCCAACCGGTACTGCCATCGGGGTTGATTTTTACGATATACATATCATCATAGTCGACATCAAAAGACCTCGTGTAACCGGAAATCACGAATCCGCCGTCGTGCGCCGGTTCAATCCAGGTCGGCATTTCGACATCCTCGCCGCCAAATGTTCTTGTCCAGAGCGTGTCCGGCGCTTGCGCCGATACTATAGATGCCAGCGCCATAAAAATTCCCAAAATCATGCAAAGGCGTGCCATTTCAAACTTCTCCCATTATCCAGTCACTTTTATTCGCAAAGATTTCTGCTTCCAAGGAAGTCGTCAAAGAATCAGATTTAATAAATGTTAAACGGTATTAATATAGCATCGCGAAGAGTACAGGTCAAGGATGTAAAAAAGCCGGTCGCACCCAACGGCACAACCGGCTCAATTGACTTACCGTCTTATCATTTAAATGATACCAATTTGCGATTGGTCGTAAATTCAAAATGGTCGCCCAGAAATTCGGCGCATAATACTTCTGTTCGGAAACCTCTTGAGTGTATTTTTTTCGCGTAATCCCGGTAGACATATTCGCGGCCGATTCCGTGTGTGGAGATTGTTATCTGCGGCGACAATTTTCTTATCGCGTAAAACACGCTTTGCTGAAGGGCCAGAGTGTCGCGAGAAAACCTGCATCCGGTAGTGTTGATAAAAGCCATATCGACTTTATCAGTCACTGTGGCCAGATAATCGATTTCGGATGTGAATGGAAGGCTGTCGCCGTTTTCCCATCCGGCGTGATCCCCTGCGTGGAATATTTTCAAGCCATCTACCTCCACGAAAAACCCGGCGCCGCCCTCATTTGATTTGATCCCGGTAATTTTCATTCCGTCTATTTCCCGAGTATTATGCCCATCGATAAAAACATATGGCTGTCGGACGTATCCCCGTCTTTGTCCTTCCGGAAGCTGCTCCGGCCTGAATCCAAAAATATAGGTCATGTCTTTGACGGTTGGCTGCCAGAAGTAAATTGATGAATCATAATGGTCACGATGGTCATGTGTGACGAACACTTCAACATTTAAGTATTTTAACTCCTCGGGATTGATACGGCCGTTGGCAAGCGATGGCTCGGTGGGATTTTTCCCGTTCGGAAAGTAATCAAAAATCATCAGATGATTTTTCGTGCGAATCGCCCAACCGCAATGGCCAAGATACCACATCTCGGCATTTCCCATTTTAGGCGGCTTTTCCAAACCGGCAAGCGCCTGGAAATCTTTGCCGCCCGAATGTTTCTTACCGCCTTTTGCTTTTAACATATCGGCGATTTGCTTGTGTCCATACTTGCAGGCAAAATCCAGCGCGGTATAGCCATTGTTGTTGGTTATATTGATATCTTTCACGTTGTCGGCGACCAGTTGGGCGATTGCCGCATCGCCGGATAATACCGCCTGATGCAAGGGCGATAAGCCATAGTGGATTTCCTTATTCTCGGTGTCCGCCCCTGCTTGAATCAGGGTTCGCACAATTTCAATGTCGCCATGGCTTACGGCGACAAGCAGCGATGATTGATTTTCTATGTTTACATTATTGACATTCGCGCCCGAATCGATAAGCAACTTGACCACATCTTTATTACCGGTAAATAACGCCCGGCTCAAAGGAGTTTCGCCATAATTATCGCGATGGTTGACATCGGCGCCGTGAGCGATAAATAATCCAACGATTTCCCCCTTTTCGGGAGTATAGCCGCCCAGATGAAGCGACAAAATCGCGCGTTGAAGCGGCGTCTCGCCGTTTCTGTTCGGCATATCGGGATTGATTGCGCGGTCGAATCCCAGCTTGACTAAGCCGACATTGCCCGACATCGCCACCGCGTGAAAATAGTTTTCGCCGCTTTCCGATACTTTATTGATATCGAACCCTTGAGAGAGAAGGTATTCGGCTGTTTCTTGATGGCCGCCATAAACCGCTACCTGTAACGCATCAAGGCCGCCTTCAGTTAGATGTGTCGATTTGTCGGCGCCCGCTTCGATTAGCATTCTAACGATTTCGGTGTTACCGGCGGCGGCGGCGCTTAAAAGCGGCATATAGCCCGCGACATTTGGCACATTCAAATTCGCGCCCTTCGCTATCAGAAGTTTTACCGCTTCGGGATGGTTATAGAAGGCGGCTCCGTGAAGCGGCGTACTTCCGGATGTGGTCAGCGCGTTGATATCGGCTCCTTTCGAGAGCAGATATTCCGCAACCGCGACCTGGCCATTATAGGTGGCCGCGTGCAACGGCGAATGTCCCAGGTCATTTTTCGCGCTGATTAGTTCAGGACGCGCGGTTAGCAGGGTTTTCACGCTGTCGAGATTACCGGTTCGAGCGGCGTCGTGTATTTCCGAAGCGCAAACACCGCATACTAAGGCCAGCACCCCGCATACGACAACAATCGTTCTCATAAGTTCTCCCTTTTTAAAAATCAGTTGTCTTCTTAAAATACGATAGCGGTTCGGGATGGTTACGGGAAATATTCGTAGGTCGGCGTTTCGACACCATCGCAGATTATCGTGCGGTCAGGTCTCCGCGCCTGACCGCGAGGCCCGTCGGGTACTGAGACCCGACGGCACTCGAAATTCATGTCATGCTGAACTTGATTCAGCATCCAGGATTATATCATATTGTTTTGTTTAATCAATTTGATTCGATACAATCCTGGATTCCGGGTCAAGCCCTGAATGACAGGGATTTTTGTAGGGGCG
>JAAYTW010000284.1 GCA_012517955.1 Candidatus Zixiibacteriota bacterium
AAGGCAATCAATAACTTTGTGGTTAATATTATTTTCATAATATTTATCTAAAAGAAATAAGTAGCCCTCCACAGCCATCCTGGCATGATTATGATCTTTAAGATATTCCCAAGTAAAATCACAATATCTTACTTTAAGCGTTATATTCTTTGTTTGTTCTCCTCTGGCTTTATAATATTGCATAGCTTCATCATCAATATTTTTAATATCTGTATAACATTCATCATTAGTCCACACAATTTTAGGTGAAAATCTTTTATATTCTCTTTCACCACGACAAGATGGAATCTTCATCGTAAAATCAAAAAGTAATATTTCATATCCCATTTCTTTGACTTTTTGATCATTTCCTTCGACCTTAAATTTATCCATAGCGATTCTAAAAGGCTTGGAATCGATTTTCTCAAATGATATCAGATCGCCAGGAATTGTTGTGATATCACTTATTCCGGATGATTCAATTTTATCAAGAATCTCTTCGCCTGTTAAATTCGCAAATCCATCATCCTTTGCCATCATAACACCCTCTTTTCAACTAATCCTTAACCATTCGCCCCTACCCGAAACCGCGTCGCGATACTCTTGTCGGGTTTCTCCCCCGTCTTCGACGGTATCGAAACGCCGACCTACGGATATTTTCAGGTCGGTCGGGAGCCTGCTCGCATAGACTCCCGACTTGTTTCACTTAATCCGGCCTTCACCGGATAGGAACCACGACCTAAATTTTTTGTGGTTGGCGGACGTCCTCGTCCGCCAACAAACACGTGGCGCACGGGGACGTACGCCACGCACGCGAAACCACCTAAATTACGATGTCAACTATTCCTGTCAGGAGCCTATGGGCTCCTGACCTACGCAACTCCTGATTCAGGTTGTGTCGGGTCTTAGGGCGTAGACCGTGACCCGACACATTTTTATTGTCTACCGCAGGGTCACGTCCTGCGGGGTGCCCCACGGCCTCTGCCGTGGGTTCGCAACGCTTTTTACTGCGGACGCCATGCCACGTGGGGTCCTTCGGAAATGGTGTCCCTACAGTATTACGATAATTTACATCCGCCTCAACAGCCCCACCACTTTGCCGGCAATCGTAAATCCCGGCGATCCTTTTTCGACAATAATCGGACCATAGGCGGGATTTTCCGGCTCCAGACGAATCCGCTTTTTCTCGGGATAATACCGTTTGACCGTGGCCTCATCCCCTATTTGCGCCACCACGATTTCGCCCCGGTCGGCCGTTTCCTGGCGGCGCACCAATACGAAATCGCCATCGAGAATACCGGCGTTCATCATCGAATCCCCTTTCACCCGCAACGCGAATATCTGGTCGCCGGTGACAAACGAACGGTCGATACAGAAATTCCCTTCGATATTTTGTTCAGCCCACAACGGCGTACCAGCAGCCACTCTGCCAATCCAGGGCACCATCAAAGTCTTCTCCGGGTCGAGATATTCCTGCGCTTCTTTGAGAATTTCGATGCCGCGCGACAAGTAGCGGTTGCGGCGAATATATCCCTTCCGCTCCAAAGCCTCCAGCGCCGTGCGCACACCGTTGGTCGAATTGATTCCGAATTTCTCTCCGATTTCTCTTAGCGATGGCGGCCGCCCCAAATCGGCGACCGAACGCTTGATAAATTCGAAAATCTGTCGTTGCCTTTTGGTCAGGTCTTTCATGGTTGCTCCCTCCAAGTTGGTTGTATTTTAAACGATATTAATATCCGATATCTCACGCTAACCCCTGAACATATACAATCTGCAAATAATTATACTGCTCAAATGTTCATTCGTCAAGAAAAAAATATTCTTTAGAAAAAAATATGATATGCGATATGGCAAGAGATACGATTAGAATATCGGAAATTAAACCTTGACCGCTTGATTTATCTTGTTATTTGTCATTGACTTATCGGCATCCGGCGGAATTAGAATAGTAAATTTCGTCCCCCATTCTCCAGTATCGAACACAATCTTCCCTTCCAGCGATTCGACAATCCGGCTCACAATCGCCAATCCCAATCCAGTCCCATCCGATTTGGTGGAAAAAAACGGCGTGAACACCCTATCGCGGATATTGGGTGGAATCCCCGGGCCGTTATCTTTGACCGTGAGCTTCGTCCAGACCTTTCCTCCCGGTTCGACAAAAGTATCGCAGTTGATAGTGATTTTACCGGGAGCCTCGCCCAGCGCTTGAGCCGCGTTAATCAGAAGATTCCAGAGCAACTGCTTGAATATATCGGAATCTCCTCGAGCCATGGCCGGTTGAAGCGGCGGCGTGAAATCGATTGTCAACCCTTCTTTGAAATCGGGATGTGAACGGCTTAGCTGAATTACTTCATCGATTACCGGCACTAAATCCGTTTGTTGTCCCGGCATACCGGATATTTTGGCGAAACTTAAAAACTCCGATAAAATACGATTCAATCGCGAACTTTCTTTAAGAATTAAATCAAGCAGTATCTTATCCTGTTCGTTTTCCGGTTTCAGCGAATCTTTCAACACTTCCACCGAACCTGATATCGCCGCCAGCGGGTTACGAATTTCATGGGCGATTCCCGCTGATAGCTGCCCGATTGCCGCCATCCGGTCGGCGTCGCGCAATCGTTTTTCCATCTGTTTGACTTCCTCAAGATCTTGAAATACCGCGATAACGCCGCGAATTTCGCCCTTTTCCTCTTTTAACACGGAAGTTGAAATGCCTAGCGGGATCGTTCTGTCGCCACCCGCAACCAGAATTTCGCTTCTGTTTTCGAAATATCCTGTCGTCAGGGCAATCTCGATTTTGTAATACAGTTCAGGAAATTTAGCTAACAACACATTTTTATAATCAGCATGCCTAACCATTTCGGGGGAGACGCCCAATATATCACCGGCGGATTTGTTAAAATAAATAATCCGGCCGCTCGCGTCAACGGTTATTATCCCCGAACGCATATTCTCTAATATCTCATCCGTCTCCAGACGGATTTTGTGGAGTTCCTTGGAAGCGAAAAGTAGATTTTCGGCCATGTAACCGGAAATAAACGCAATCAGATAGAATAAACACAGATGTAGAAAAATCGTGTAGAAAGCCTCATCTGATGATATCCCCATCAAACGAATATGGGAAGCGGCAAATACCCCCGGCATCACCTTTGAAAAATCATATAAAATCGGGGCGGCATAGAACAACCCAGCCACCGTAGCCGCTATCAGCGTACCGACAAGACCATATACCATTGTGGTGGATACTATCGAAAGTATGAATAGCACCAATAGCGGCGAGAAATTTCCCCCCACTCGGTTGACCAATATCGCTTCAAACGCGAATTCAAATAGAATCTGCAGTCCGATAACTATCTTTAACAGGTTTTCATTGGGCCTTCTATTGAACGCCAAAACATACAATAAAAATCCGATTGCCAAAATGCCATATGCAATCAGCATTGTATAGAATATTCCCGATGACGGCAAAAACATTAAATAAGCGGTGAATAACAATCCATATATGATTAACCGCGACAAAATAATCCAGAACAGCCGTCCGCTCAATCCCGAACTATATTCGATTGATGTAAAATTGATTTTCATGGTAAAAGAAAACACCACCCCTGTTCGAGGGTGGTGTTTTTGAAAAGTTCTTAGTTAATTTTACCGATAATGTCGAACATCGGTAAATACATCGCAATCATGATACCGCCGATAACCGCGCCCATAAAAACAATAATCACGGGTTCGATAACCGAGGTCAACGCCGCTACCGCCGCGTCTACCTCTTCATCGTAAAAATCAGCGATTTTCGATAACATCTCATCCAAGCCGCCGGTCTTTTCGCCCACCGATATCATTTGTATAACCATCGGCGGGAACACTCCGCTTTCTTTCAACGGGGCGGTAATAGTCTCACCTTCGGCAATGGACATCATCGAACGCCTGATAGCGTTCTGTAATACCATATTGCCCGATGTTTTCGAGGTGATATCCAGCGCGTCAAGGATTGATACGCCCGAGGAAATCAATGTGCTTAAAGTCCTGGTGAATCTTGACACGGCGCTCTTTCTTATTAGGTTTCCCAACAACGGCATCCTTAATTTGAACCTATCGAAATTCAACCGCACTTCCGGATAACGCAGCGCGAAATTGAAACCGATTATAAGCGCGGCCATCCCAATAAATATCGGTATTGAATTGGCCTGAAGAAAATTCGATATACCCATTACCGTCTTTGTCGGTCCAGGCAATTCGGCGCCCATACCGGAAAACATCTTCGCGAACACCGGCACAATATAAGTTAGCATTGCAAATGTGACGCCGCCGGCGACTATCGCCACAACTATCGGGTAAACCAAAGCGCCTTTCACCTTGCGCGCCAGTCCATCGGCTTTCTCCCTATAAGTCGCCAGACGAACCAAAATCGTATCGAGCGCGCCGCCCATTTCGCCGGCTTCGACCATATTCACATAAAGTTCATCGAATACTTTCTTATGTTTCGATAA
>JAAYTW010000285.1 GCA_012517955.1 Candidatus Zixiibacteriota bacterium
AAATATAGTTTTTGGCCATTGGCGCTAATCCGGGGGGACCATTCTTGATAAGCCGAAGTGTCATTGATGCATTCAGGAAGCGGAACAGCTTGATTGAATTGGCCGTTCACTTTTTCGGAAGACATAATAGTGTAATTCCGGAGAAAAAAGATTTTCTGACCATCGCTGGTTAAGGATGGGGAGCTTTCATCGGCCGAGGTGTTTATTTCCGGTCCCAGATTCCAGACGCTGTCGACCGTAAAATTGCGAAACCGGGCGGCGAGAATATCAAGGTTGCCATAACCGCCGTAATCGTATGAGCTGAAATAAAGAGTCGTTTCCTGGGAACATATGATAAAGGGACTATGGCCGATGACACCAATGTCTATGGGGTTTTGCCAGCAATTATCAAAATACCTCGAATAAGCAAGGCGGAATTGACCCCAGCAAACATGAACACATATCATCAGGGAGTCATTCGGGAAAACGGTCGGTTCACAATAACCAAAAAGATTAAAACAACTATCTTCCCATTGATTGAATCCGACAAAAGATGCCGGTCCCCAATATTCGGACTGGGCAAAGCATACAGCAACGCACGATAAAAATATCATGGCGATAACAAGCTGACGCATAAATCCTCCCTTATGTAGATAAATAATATTCTGGTAAGGCGATTATGTCAACATTAATCTTATCTTTGTGTTAATTCCGGTCCTTAAACAAGGAGTAAATATCGCTTCTGGTTTGTTGGAACAGAAGTGGTCGGGAAAGCTGTTGATTAGATTGATGATGGTTCCAGATGAGACCCGGAAGCCTGATTCGTATTAAGGCAGTTACGAGTTGTGTTTTGTACTAAAAATGCTATATTCAATGTAGGATGGTAAATTAAAGATGAGGTGTAAATGAAATTATTCAAAATTGCCGCGATAATAGTATTGACGTGGGTATTGGCGCAAGGATTTGAGCCGACGGATAGAATCACTGGAACAGTAGATAGACCGGGGCTGCAATCGTTGCCATTTGACCTGAACACGACGCCAATCGAAGGCTCAACATCGGCGGTTACCGTTCAATACTCGATAATCGGAACTCCCAAGCTGATGACAATGCAATATCAATCGGCGGTGAAACCATCCGAAACGACGGCGTTCGCAAATGATTTTATCGCAAACTATTCGACAATTTTGAAAAATGATTTCAGCAGTTTTAGGGTGACGGCCGGCAATTTGATACTTGATAAATTCTATTATATCAATCTTCAGCAGATATATCAGGGAGTCGATATCTGGGGAGCGCATTTAAATATCAAAATCACTAAATCGGGCAAAGCGTTTATGGCCGGTGGAGAGGTTTTTTCAGAAATTAAACTTGATATCAATCCGACTATAGATGCCGGGCTGGGGCTTGAAATCGCTAAAACCGGAATCGATTTTAGTAATTCCATCGATGACATAAGGTTAAATCGGCTGGTGATATTGCCGCTTATTTTTACCGACCAGGTTGAATATCATCTTTGCTATGTCTACGAAATGAAAATCAAGGAATCGGGGGTAAACTGGCGGGCATTTGTCGATGCCCATACAGGGCGGCTTTTGTGGCGGGAGAATACCAATCGTTATGAAAGGATAGTCGGGGATATTGCCACCGAAATTCAACTGGCGACCCCCTATGATACATTAACAACGATGCCGCTTCCCAACAACTATGTCTATCTGGAAAATACCATAGCGGCGACATCGAATAGACAAGGAATCTTTCAGATAAATACATCGATGCCGGGACCGCTGAACATTGACTTGTATCCGCGCGGTTCTTATTTTCGGGTCGTAAACGCGGCCGGGGGCGTCGGTCTAATAAGCGAATTGGCCATGCCAGGGGACAGTTTATCGCTGACCTGGAACGATGATAACTCGACGATAGTGGAACGCGACGCATTTTATCACGGCCAGGCCGTGCATGATTTTATCAAGATGATCGATCCGGGTTTAACCGTGATGGATTTTCAGATGCAGATAAATATTAATGTGGACGGCTCATGCAACGCTTATTATCAACCGTGGGATCGTTCAATCAATTTTTACCGGGCGGGGGGTAACTGCCCGAACATCGCGCAGATTGCCGATGTGGTTTATCATGAATGGGGCCATGGATTAACCGACTTGCAATACCAAGCCGGCGGGTCAAGCGGACCTGATGGCGCAACGGATGAAGGCTTTTCGGATTATCTGGGCTGTACGATTACCAATCAATCGCTGGTCGGACGCGGTTTTACCGGGCCGGGAAGCTATTTAAGAAATATCCATAACACAAATCGTTATCCCGACGATTGGATCGGCGAATCGCATCACGATGGATTAATCATATCGGGGGCGCTGTGGGATCTGCGATTGGCGCTGGCCGATAGACCGCGCTATGTTGACACGCTCTGGCAATACTCGAAGTATGGTTATGGCACCGATTTTACGGCTTTTTTCTATGATATGCTGGCAACCGACGATGATGATGGCAATATCCAAAACGGAACGCCTCATGCGAATCAAATATATTATTGTTTCGGGAATTTGCATGGGATAGGGCCGGGCGTTCAAGTGACGGTGTCACATAACCCTATTGTCGATTCGGAAGATTCGCTGAGCGCGTTTACGGCCGACGCCACCGTGCAAAGTCTCAATTCGATGACGAACGGTTCGGTTACTTTAAGGTATTCTACCGGCGGCGATTTTCATGCGGTAGAGATGATTAATTTAAGCGGTAATCTCTGGACGGGCGAGATACCCAATCAACCTTTCGGCACAACCGTTAGATACTACATTGAAGCTATAGATAATTTGGGGCTTCGCGGCACAAATCCACCCGGGGCGCCGGATTCACTGAATCAATTTTATGTGGGATACGACACTATCGCGCCGGTAATAGCGGTTAACCGGGTTCCCGTAAACACTATCGACTTGTTTGGACCGTATGGGCCGTTCGAAATCAACGCCGACGATGTACATGGAATAGATACAGCAAGCGTGGAATTTCACTATCGGATAAATGACGGCGTCGAGATATCGCTGGCGATGCGTCGTTCGGGAGCGAATTCGTTTATCCTGGATTCGGTCGAACCGGCGCAGCAACTCAATACCGGCGATACGATTCATTACTGGTTTACGGGAAGAGATTTGGCTTTTAATCGCAATCTTGGCCGTTACCCGATTATCGGTGCGCTTGCGTTGGCAATGGCGGATAGAGAGTTGATTGACAATTTTGATACCGATATCAGCAAGTGGGAGGTTGTGGGGCCGGGCTGGACGTGGTTCGACCGGCAGGGATATCAATCGAATCAATGCCTGCGAGGCAATAGCGGTGATGTTTATTCCAATAATATGAACACGCTGATTTATCGCAAAAAATGGTATAATTTAACTCCGTATAATCATGTTTGGATAAGTTTCAAAACCAAACATATTCTGGTGTCAGGGGATAGTTGTTATGCCGTTGTTTCGAACAGTTCAAGCGGACCCTGGACGAGAATTGGGGCATTTAGCGGCGCCAGCCAATGGACTGCCAAAGCCTATGAAATGTCCGGTTTCGCCGGCCCCGGGAATGACCAGGTTTACTTTGGTTTTCAGTTTGTGACGGATTCAGTAGCGACGGGTTTCGGGGTGTTGGTCGATAATGTGATGCTGGGTTTAACGCAATCGACCGATATCGGTTATTCGCAGGCATTGCCATCGAAAATGGAACTTTATCAGAATTATCCGAATCCTTTTAACAGGAAAACAACGATAAAATTCGATATAGATTCGGAACAAAGGGTGGTTGTTGATATTTATGATATTCTGGGGCGGAAAGTCGCCGATTTGTTCGATAGTCGGCTGAAGCCGGGGAGTTACCAAATAAATTGGGATGGAAATACAAATAGTGGACTGGAAGCCGCGTCGGGAGTATATTTCTACAGCTTACGGGTCGGCGATAATACGCAAGTAAAGTCGATGACGCTAATCAAGTAGATTACGCTGAAGGGATAGATTATGAGGTTATTGACCAATGCCGCAATATTAGCAATGATATTTGTTATGGCGGCGCCGGTTCATGGATTTCGCGCCGATACCGACGAAAGGCCGATTTTGCCGTGGGATCTGGTAATTCAAAAAGAAAAACCGGAATTACCCATAGCTAAGGTTATGTTCGATTCGAGCCATTCATTTGATGCCCTGCATTATTCGATTCACATGACTTATCCTTTCAACAGCGGAACATTTAGCGCTTATTGCGAGATGAGGGCGGTATCCAATGAGAATAATCTTAGCCAAGTCGAACTTGACATGGTGCATCTAGTAGCGGATGGGGTATCGGGCGAACGCTGGGTTGATACTCTGAGTTTTACGAGAACCGATTCGACCATTATAGTCAATTTGGCCGAACCGCTACAAACAGGCGATACATTTACCGTAAGAATCAGGTATCATGATACGGCGCAGCAACGCGGTATGTACTATTATCCTCGTAATTTTTATTCGATGGCGGAGCCCTATGACGCAAGGTGGTGGTTTCCCTGTTATGATAAACCCTGGGATAAAGCTACCGGCAACGTCGAATTCATCGTGGAAGACCCCGATGAATTAAGCCTTCAAAGCAGGATGGCATCAAACGGCTCATTCTGGGGCGTCTATTATTCGGAGATTTACACTATCTATAACTGGGAAACCGATATTCCGATGTCGACATATTTATTTTGTGTCGCCTTGCTTGATTCTTGCGCTCATTGGACAGTCAATATTCCGGATGGAACCGGCGATTCGATACCCTGTATGTATTACGTGTTTCGCGAAGATTCGGCGCTGGCGGCTTACGATTTCGCCAACGTGCCGCATATGATGGGCGCGTTCAATTATTATTTCGGACCATATCCATTCGAAAAATACGGGATGGTGGCAGTGACTCCATTCGCGTATGGCGGGATGGAACATCAGACGATGACGACGATAAACCGGTCATGGATAAACGGGACGCGGGCTAATGAATTCGGGATAGCTCACGAGCTTGCTCATCAGTGGTGGGGCGATATGGTGACGATGTCGGATTTTCGCCATATCTGGCTCAATGAGGGGTTTGCCACCTACGCCGAAGCGTTGTTTACCGAATATTTCTATGGTCAGAACACCTACGCGCCGCGAATCCAATGGTATCAAGATTACTATTTTATTTATGACGAATATTACGGGCGGTTCCCATTATTCGATCCGGTCGCGATTTTTAACGCCGCCGAGTATTTTAAGGGAGCGCTGGTGTTGCATATGTTGAGGGGCATGATGGGAGACGAGGCGTTTTTTAATGGTTTACGTCAATATGGCCAGCTATATAGATATGGCAACGCCAGCACCGAGGATTTTCGGGCCGTAATGGAGGATGTCTCAGGTTTGAGTCTATTTACGTTTTTTCATCAATGGATTTACGAGCCAGGATATCCTGAGTATCGGTACGCTTGGAGTTATTCTCAGTCGGGCATAGGTTACGTGATTAATCTGAATGTCGCTCAGGTTCAACAGAACGCCCCGATATTTACAATGCCAATCCAATATCGGATACACACTGCGACAGGCGACACGACAGTCACGCTTTTAAATTCACAGCAGCTACAGACGTATGATATTTATGTAACGGGAATCCCTACGGCTGTGGATTTCGACCCAAATCACTGGGTGGTCTGCAAAGTTCAATTGGTAAATTCAATCGATGATTTCGGGCGTATTCCTCAAGAATATTCTCTTTTGCCGAATTACCCGAATCCATTTAACGGCGGCACCGTTATTTCTTTCATACTACCCAAAGATGAACAAGTGAAACTGGCTGTATATGATATCAACGGTAGGATAGTGAAAACTCTTGTTGACGGCTGGGTCGAAAAGGGTGGTCACAGTTATCGTTGGGAGGCAACGCTGGCCGATGGTTCGCCGGCGGCCGCTGGAACCTATATCTACCGTCTTGACGCCGGCGGCCGCAAATTTGCCGGTAAGATGACTTACCTGAAATAGCCCCGGAGCGCCTGGGGGAGCGATTATGGGGGAATTCCCATATTTATAAGTGAATAGCTATAAAAACAGCCGGATTTTAAATCCCCGTACTGTGAACAGGTTACATAACTTGAATTAGGATAATCGATAGTATTTTAGGTTATATACTACAAGAACGGCATGGGAATTGCGTAATAATATCAGGAAAGTATCGGCGAATGTAGACAATTGGAGAATTTTAAAGAAATAGAGCGGGACAACTAAAATTCACAGAATATTAATTTCGGGGCCGCATTATGCCGAAAATAGGAATGTAGGAACGGATTTAGGCTGATAAGTATAAAGCGAGGAAACGAGCGGAAGATTTTATGGCCAACAATAGATTTCGCAAGCGTAATGGATATACAATGATTGAGCTGATGTCGGTTGTGGTCGTAATCGGCATTTTGGCGGCGATGGCGGTACCGGTATTTATCAGGATGGCTCCTCGTCTCAATCTTAAATCGGATGCCAGGACCAGTCTGAACTATTTGAGGCTTGCCCGAAGCCGGGCGGTGGCCGAGAATAGGCAGTACGGCGTATTTTTCGACACAGGTAATCGTCGTTTAATTTTGTTCCGCGATACGAATCTCCCCCTCGCGGCAACCTACGAGGCCGGCCAGGATTCGGTGGTCGATTCGACGGAGGTGTTCCACAATCATGTATCGTTCAATTCGATTAGTTTCGCCAACAATGCCGTCGTATTTTTTCCGAGCGGAGCGGCGTCGGAATCGGGAACGGTCACTATCAATCATACTGAGTTAGCCAGAATATACACGATAAATGTTTTGGCGGCCACAGGCAGGTCGACTCTGAATTAAAGGTCACGGATGCCGCCGGTTTAATCCGGAAAATATTTCCGAATAGTTATTGTCTATAGAATTAATCGCGATAGCGACGCCATAGATTTTTGAAGGCTATGCAATTTTTTTCAATTTTGCGTTAACTTTTTATACCTGCAGACGATATTATCCTTGACGGGAGAACAGAAGGCAGTTAAATACACCTTGACATAATAGGAGAGGGTGTAATAGAATTTGCCAGGTTTGATTATAAACTTTAGTAAAAGAGGCGGCTATGGCCTTTGGGAAAAGAGTTAAGCTGGCTGCCGGTTTGGATATCGGCGCGAATTCGATAAAACTTGTTAAGCTGGCCAGGAAGGGCAGCGGGTATTCTTTGAAAGCGTTGGCGATTAAAGAACTTCCGATGGGAGTTATCAACGCGGAGGAAATCAAGGATCGCGACGCGGTGATTTTTGATATCCAAAGTTTGGTTGACCAAACCGACCCAAAGCTCAAAGATGTCGTGGTTGGAATTTCCGGTCATGGCGTGATTACCGATAAACTTATAATGGATCGCAAGACCGGAACGGAGGCCGAGCAGGCGATACTTTTCGAGGCTGAACAGCGGGCGCCTTTCGATGTAGAGGACGTTACTCTGGATTATCATATCATTAAAGAGGATGTCGAAACCAACAAGATGGAGGTCTTGATGGTTGCGGCCCGAAATGAATTCTTGAAGAATTATATCGATTTAATAATCGATGCGGGTTTGAAGCCTGTGATTGTCGATACCGACGCGTTCGCGATTTTAAACGCTTACGATGTTAACTACGATATCGATCCCTCGAGGATTATCGCGCTGATAGATCTTGGGCTAGACAATACGACCATGACGTTTATCAAAGACGGCCTTTATCACTCCACCCGCGACGTTTCAAATGGCACACGATTGATTTTCGATGCCGTTTCCAAGGAATTTCGCTTGAACCAGGAACTAACTGCCAAGAGCCTGCGCGGTGAGATGGATAGTTCGATTGACCAGGATATGTTCAAGGCGACCGTGGTTACCGCGTCCGAAGAGTTGATTGCCGGCCTCGAAGTGGCCATGTCGTATTTTAAGAGTTCCTCGGGCGCGGACAGATTGGACCTGATAGTTCTCTCGGGAGGGGGCGCCTTGATACCGTTTTTGCCTGAAGTTTTGCAGATGAAACTTTCGATACCGGTGGAGATATTCAATCCGCTGCGCAATATCGAATATGATCCGGATATGTTCGTCGAATTTCAACCGGAGAAGGTAGCGCCGCTTTTGGCGGTCGCCATCGGATTGGCGGCCAGGAGGGTCTAAATGATAGAAATTAATTTACTGCCAAAAGAATATCAAAAGCGGAAATTTAAGTTTTCGCTGGACAAAAATACCATTTATGTAGTGGCCGCCGGCGTGGCGGTCTTAATCCTTCTGGCGGCCTACACGTTTTTATTCCAGGTAATGCCGATTAATAAAATTGAAAAAAATATAATCGCTTATCAGCAGGAAGAATCCAAATTCGATCCGCAAATAGCCAAAATCGACAGCCTTGAGAATCTTAACAAGCTGATTATTGAGCGGTTAACGGCAATCGATATTTTGGATCGCGACCGGGGGGCTTGGATTGCGGTATGTTCGGATCTTGGGTCGAGGCTGGCCGATTATCTCTGGATAACGGAGTTTAAACAATTAATACCCCAAGTGGCGGTCAGTCCAAAGGCGCCGACGAATCCCGATGATGGCTCTCAAGCAAAATCGGCCCCGAAACCGGCAGGACCGCAAGTTAATGCGAATATCCGAAAGGCGACTCTCAAGGGGCAATCGTTTTCTTTGAACAGTATCGCTACCTTCATTATCAAGCTGAAACAATCGCCGTATTTTACGGATATTGAACTGATGAATATAAAAATGACCGACCAAAACAACGCGGAATCGTACGAATTTACCATAAACTGTAATTTAAATTTTAACGGGACTGAAAATAAAACGACCGATAACATTGCACTCGCCGGTAATGTAGGCGCGGGCGCCCAATTCTGATAATATAAGACTCTGCCCGGTCTTTAGTCCTATGGGAGGGATGTATGGATTTTAAAGACCCTAAAAACCAAATATTAGTGTTAATAGTCATTGTCTTTTTAGCATTAATATACGTTTGGTATCAAAAATTCTATACGCCATATGCCGCCGAGTTGACCTCTAAAAAAGACAGACTGGAAAAGATTCTTTCCAATCTTCACGCGGTTCAACAAAGAGCCGCCGGCCTGCAAACGCTTCAACAGGATTATGAAGCGCAAGCCAAGCGATATGAGGCCGTTCGGCTGTTGCTTCCGGAAATAAAAGAAGACGAAAGGTTTTTGTCGCAAGTCCATATAGCCGCCCAAGTAACCGGTTCGGTCGTCATGAGCGTAATTCCGCAACCTCCGGTACCGAAAGATTTTTATATGTCCAATACTTATCTGGTCGAGTTAAGTTGCACTTATCATGGATTAGGGGAATTCTTTGCGAAAGTCGCGAATTTCCCATTCATCGTTACAATATCGGATGTTCAGATGGCGGCAATAGACCAAAACGTCGCCTCGCAAACAAAAAGCCTGAGAAAGAAGGACCATACGTTGATGGCGTCGTTTAAGCTCACAACTTATAATGTCCGCGGCGGCGATATAGCCGGGGGAGGTCACGCGCAATGAGAATTATCGTTATAATATTGACCGTACTTCTTTGGTTCAGCGCGGGGCTGGCGCAGAGTACGCTCGAGAATATCGCCATATCAAAACTGGGAGATTCAATCCTGGTAGATATTATATTGTCGGCGCCGTGCCAGTATGAACATTCATTGACCAAAGTGACCCCCGAAAGAATCGTAATCGATTTGAAAAAGACTATCAATAACTGGCCGCAAAAAAATTATACTCGATTGCCATTAAAAACGCTGAGCGGCGTCAGAACCAGCCAGTATCAGGAAAAGCCGGAAAGGGTGGCCCGAGTAGTTTTGGATGTGAACCGTCCGGTGACGTATTCGGTGAGCGAACTGCCAAGCGGCATCAGAATTAAACTTCCGGCGGTTGCCGGGGAAAATGATTTCGCGCTTTGGCAGGCGAGAGGCCCGCAAAAGATAACCGAACTAGTCAGCGAAGCCAAGCCGCTTAAAGCGCCCGCGACTGAAGCGCCGAAAAAGACAGCCGCCAAGGCGGAGGCGACCGCCAAAACGGAACCAGTTGAAAAAATAAAAACGCCGCCGAATCAGGGGGGACAGGCGTCAGTAGTTAAGGCGGAAGTCGTTAATCGGGAAAAACCGGTCGAAAAAGCAATCGAAAAGCCTAAACCCCCTCAAGAATCGACAACCGCTTCGGTATCACCAACTTCAAAAGCGGAGAAATCGTCTCCGCCGCCGCCCCCGCGCAAAATGGGAACAGAGCTTGACGTGATACCTCAGAGGACTATAGTGGAGTATGAAAAGGGGAGCGACAGAGATCCTTTTAAATCTTTGATAGGTCAGGGAACCGCCAAAGCAGTCGCGGGGAA
>JAAYTW010000286.1 GCA_012517955.1 Candidatus Zixiibacteriota bacterium
CACAGCCCGCACATGAGCGCTGTCCCAACCATCCTCGATAGAATAGATACCATACCGTTTGGGAATAAAGTTATCTTTCGTCCCGACATATTTTAAGAATCGTTTCCCCTGCGATTCCGTCAGAAATATCCCGGTCGAACCGATTAATTTGAGCGCGTTATATTCGATTGGATTATGGCTGGCGGTGATTACCACTCCTCCGGCCGCCCGTATCTGCCTGACCGCGAATTCCACGGTGGGTGTGGTTACGACTCCGATATCTATAACATCGCAGCCCGACTGTAATATCCCGGCGATAGTCGCCGAAAGAATCATCGGACCATGATGCCTGGTATCGCGCCCCACCACAATCGCGCCCCTGCCGGAAAATCTGCCGAATGCCCGACCATACTCCATGGCAATTTCAGGCGTCAAAGAATCCCCCACTATGCCCCTTATCCCCGATACTGATACCAAAAGCTTACTCAACCCTAAGTTACTCCAATACCCGTTTATTAAGGCGATCTATTTAATGATAACCTGTTACCTATCGCTTGTCAATTAAAAACTCATTTTCGCATTCGACGGTTCATTCTATACAAGCTATAAATGTAGAACATTATTCCACAGACTGTCAACCAGATTAAATCCCCCGGAATGGTACCCAGATTCGTCCCCGTGCATAAGGCCCTGGTGATATTCACAATGTGATATAGCGGCATGAAAAAGGCCGCCGTTTGCGCCCAATGCGGCAACTGGGTAACCGGAAAGAAAGTCCCGGCGAATAAAAACATCGGCGTCATTAGCACCGTGAAAAAATAATCGACATAGCTGATTGCCGGCATGTAAGTCATATACGAAAGCGCGATTGCCCCATTTATGAATCCGGCAAAAATACATAGTAGTGGTATAAAAACCACCAGCCACGACTTGACTAATCCGAACGCCGCCACCACAATCAATATCGATGTGCCCTGAATCGCCGCTCGGCAGGCGCCGTAAAGCAATTCGCCGGTGGCCACATCTTCGATAGAGACGGGGGTCGATACCATGGCATCAAACGTTTTCTGGTAAGTTAGCCGAACATACGACCCTATCGCGTTTTCAAAAAATGGGGCGGTCATCATCACGGAGGCGATAAGCCCCGGCGCGATAAACTGCGGATAGCTCATCCCCTCGACAGTTAATATCAGCGCCCCCAATCCATATCCCATTCCAAGAAGGTAAAACAGCGGATCGAGAAACGGCGGTATCAGCGATGTTTTCCACATCTTGAAAAAGACATCCCGATGACGCGCCAGCACCAAAAACGACCGATGAGATATTCCGCTCAAAACGCCAACCATTATTTCTCCTCTTTTATGATGATAGCCATACGCGAAACATTTGTCAATCTGTAACCCACAGCTTGGGGTTGGATCATGAATCTTCGTAACTGAAAATAATTATTTCACTCCTGCGAGAATTTGTGGGTCGGGTTCCGAATATGCCGGAGGCGGATGAGAAACCCGACAATATCCGCTTAGGGGCACGATATATCGTGCCTGTTAGTTTTGTAGGTCAGGAAACCAAATAAAATTCAGCATGACGGGAATAAATTCACCTCACCCCCGGCCCCTCTCCCGCGCGGGAGAGGGGTGTCCGCAGGACGGGGTGAGGTTCTCATACACGTCAGGATGGTTACCTGGTGGGCAGGAACCCGCGACTACTGCCTTACTTAATATCATTCGCATACAATCCCCCCATCCTCCCCTTGACTGTTAAATCTTAATTCATATCTTGGCGTAATTATGTTACGCTTATCCGAACCATCCGACCGCGAAATCCGCAAAGCCATTTTTGCTCTGGCAATTCCTATCGTCTGGTCAAACCTGCTTCAACGAGGCGTTGGCATAATCGATGCCGTCATGGTCGGCCATATGGGCGCGCCGGAACTGGCGGCGGTCGGCATGTCGCAAATCGTCGTGATGCTGCTTCTGGCGCTGCCGATGGGAATCGGCACCGGCACCATGATTATCGTGGCCAACGCC
>JAAYTW010000030.1 GCA_012517955.1 Candidatus Zixiibacteriota bacterium
CATCCTGCCGAACAGACCCAATCCCACGCCTGACTAATCCGGATGCTTTTAAAATCCTTCCCAGAAGCTCGTTAACTTCCATGGCCTCGCGGGGCGTTTGCATGTCCGGGCCGGTGATGACCTCTAAAAGAGGCATAGATAGCCTGTCGGTTCGGAACACGATATCGTGGCCTTTGTCGGATATTTCCCGGCAGGCATCTTCCTCTAAACATAGATGGGTAATTGTTATTTTACGGCCTTTATATGGCACCCAGCCGTCCACACCAACAATGGCGGTGCGCTGAAATCCTGTCGGAATAGAGCCATCCAGATACTGCTTGCGCGAGACATGAAGCTCATCGACAATAGCGCAATTTAACAACATCGCCAGCTTGAAAGCGATATCCAGCGCCTCCGCGTTAATAGGAAATGGCGGTGTGTCGTCCATTTCGTAAGTGCAGTCATTATCCCGATAAAGCTGATAGATAACATTTTTCTTGGTTTTGAATTCCATTAAGGCGGTGCCATCATATTCGCCGAGCTCCGAAAGGGTCGGGCGCATGTGGCGGATAATTTCGCCTTCGGGTTTATCGTTGCGATAATAAGCCGGGCAACGGCAGAACAGTTTCCTTTGGGTTAAAAGTTGTTGATGGATTTCCAGGCCGCATTTAAAACCCATCTCGCGGTATTTATTGTCGGATTCGCTAATTGCAATCACCTCCACACAAGACTAAAAGTCAAATTATCTTAGTCTTATAAGATATATAATTTTTTCAGGATGTAAAGGAGAAAGGGGAACGTTTTTAAACGGGCCTATCACCAAACCCGATAATTGGTTAGGTAATCGGGAATTTGCCGCGGGAATCATACGGCCACATACAGCCCCTCAAAAGACAACCGGTTTTATAGGGAGAAGGTTAAAGTAGTTGCAAATGTAGCAATCGGAGTGTATATTTTAACTATATAATAAAAATAAAAGCGCTCGTACTGGGTTTTGCCCTGGACGAGCGCGGGTGGCTCCGTAGAGCCAAGCCTTCGAAGTCTCTTTACTGGAGTTATCAAAGAGACCGTCGGTTGAGTACACTATGGTATTAGTAAAACAAAAACATAATTTTGTCAAGGAAAATGTATGAAATTGGAAAAGGGTAAAGCACGGGCAACAATTTTGGGCTTGGATATGGGACCGAATTCCCTTGGGTGGGCCATAATTGAAACCGACACGAACAATAACCCCAAAAGCCTGCTTAATGCCGGCGTGCGCGTATTTAAGGCTGGATTGGATGACCTGGAAACCGATGGCCTGGGAAAATCCCGCAACCTTGCCAGGCGGGAAGCAAGGGGCCGCAGGAGATTACTGCGAAGACATCGGCAAAGGCTGATTGAGCTGGGAATCAGTCTTCAAAAACATGGATTAATGTCAAACACTTTTGATTTTAAAGATGACGATGAACGGCACAACTTTTTCCTGAACCTCGATAAAAAAATCGAATCACCCTACTCGCTGAGAGCCAAAGCGCTCGACCATAAATTGGAGCTTTTTGAACTGGGCAGGGTTTTATATCATCTCTGTCAGAAAAGAGGATTCTTAAGCAATAGAAAATCCGCCCCTAAGGATGAGGATAGTAAAAAGGGCGTTGTTAAAACCAGCATATCAAATTTAGAAAAAGACATCGCCGAATCCGGTTCAAGAACCCTCGGTGAATATTTGGCGTCGCTTGACAAAGATAAAAAAAGAATTCGCGGTTTCTACACGAGCCGAAAAATGTACGAGAATGAATTCGAACTAATCTGGAACAAACAAGCCGATTACTATCCTGAAATCCTAACCAATGAATTAAAGAAGCAAATTCAACACAGCATATTTTATCAACGCCCATTAAAAAGCCAAAGTCATCTTATAGGGGAATGCGAATTGGAACCGGGCCACAAACGGGCGCCGATCTGTTTATTGATAAGCCAGCGCTTTCGATACCTCCAGACCGTTAACAATATGCGCGTTCTTGAAGACAACGGATTCAAGGAGCGCGAGCTTACGGGCGCCGAAAGAGAAAAAATAATCAATATATTGGAATACAAAGGAAAGGTTACTTTCGCGACTATACGGAAAGAATTGAAGCTGCCAAAAGGCACTAAACTAAATCTTGAGGCGGGCGACGCGAAGGA
>JAAYTW010000287.1 GCA_012517955.1 Candidatus Zixiibacteriota bacterium
ATCAAACTGGCCAACGGCCGCTTGAATCGAATGTTCAAACGCCACGATGGCCGCTAAAATCAATATGACCCCATAAAAAGGGTTTGTCTTAGTCAAAATCCGGTACAACAGTACTCCAGATTAAGTTATTTGTTCTTTAGCTATTAGTCGATAGTTCTCCTTTGTATATTGTTAAACCTATGGCCCAATGAACGATATTTCGTATTCCAATCGCCTATTAAATTTCTGCAAGACTTTATCGCGCATTAAGCCAGTTAATTTTCTCACATCCGCCGCCGTGGCTTCGCCCCTATTCACCACGATATTACAATGCTTTTCATATATCTCTGCGCCACCGACCCTCATCCCGCGTACGCCCGCCTCCTCAAGTAGTTTCCCTGCCGGAATCAATTCCGGTTCTTTGATATTCTTGAATACAGAACCCGCGCTGCCCTCCCAAGTGGGGTGTTTAGCGTATCGCAACTGCCTGTATTCTTTAACCTTATCGGCAATGATGCTCTTTTCGCCAGGTTCAAGACGCAATTTTACCGAAACTATCAAATGCGGGTTGTATTTCAACCGGCTATGCCGATATTCGAACTCGAAAAAATCCCGGTCCACAATCTTGATTTGACCCGTAATGTCCACCAGAACCGCCGATTCGAGTATATCGGCGATGCTTTTTCCCCAGGCGCCGGCATTTCCCCACAGCGCGCCTGCGATTGTCCCCGGAATCCCGGCCGCATATTCCATACCGGTCAAACCATGTTCCGTCGCCGCATCGACCAGGCTATTATAACTCACGCCCGATTGCGCCGATATCAAATTGCCATCGACACAATATTCCCGGCATTCGTCTTTAATGATAAGACCGTCAAACCCCTCATCGGCAAACACGATATTTGAACCCCCGCCCAAAATAAAATAACGTAATTTAAGTTTGTTTGCCGTGTTGAAGGCCGCGATAAGCTGAGTCGGACTCTCAACCCTCAGAAAATATCTCGCCGGGCCGCCGATACGGAACGTAGTAAATTGCGCCAGATTTACAAATTCCTGGACCCTGCCGTCTAAATTATCTTGTAAAAGAGCAAATTCGTTCACGTCACCAAAATCTAAAATACGCTTATCCTATTAAAAATCAAGATTTTTATTAACTGAACATATACATCAGATTCAAGACTGCTTCCGGTCAGAATCCTCGCCCTTGGACTCCTCTTTGGTTGTGGATGTTTGCGGTTTATTGGCTTCCTCTACATAGTTCATCCGCAATTCCGTGAGCACGTGCGCCAGAAACCCTGATTCCGATTCGGACAGGTTCCCTTTTGTTTTCTCTTGAATCATCGCCAACATATCGATTGAATGCCTTGCCATCTCAAGGTTTCGTTCGATTTTACCCGAAATCGGATTGACCACTTTGCCCATCTGCTGATAAGCCGCCGCTTGAAAACTCAGAACCAATTGAGCGAAATACAGCTCATCCTTGCTATGACCATTTTCCTGTTTTTTGGGATTTTCACCAGACATTTTATTTGCCGCCATTTCCGATAATCTTTGATGCCAGCGCTATCTTGTGCCTGAAATCCATAATATCGGCTTCAAGCTGTTTGAACAAACGTTTTAAATCGAAGTCATCCGTTTCATTGACAAGTTCGTTGAATAAACCGGCAAGCTCGGTGGCCATATCGCCGGCTTTCTGGATTTTTTGCTTCATCTTACTTCCCCACTATGCCGTTTTGGAATATTTTATTTTATTGCTGAATTTTCTTATCAATACCTCTCGCAACAAGTGATTCTCGGGCTTCAATAAATGATTATCATCCGAGATTACGGCAAAAGCGCTCTTTCTGGCAAGCCCTAAAATATAGGAATCGGTTAAATTTGCCACCCGTAATTCTGGAAGACCATGCTGTCTGGTACCCATAATTTCACCCGGTCCTCGGATTGCCAGGTCGGCTTCTGCGATTTTAAACCCATCTTGCGTGGAACAAATGATATTTATCCGCTTTTCGGAATCTTCGGATAAATTTCTATCGCTTAATAAAAAACAGTACGATTTATTTTTGCCGCGCCCGATTCTCCCCCTTAATTGATGAAGCTGCGATAAACCGAATCGCTCGACATGTTCGATAATCATTATCGTCGCGTTAGGAACGTCAAGACCTACTTCAATAACCGTTGTGCCTATCAAGATATCGATATATCCCTTCCGAAAATCATCCATTACTTTGTTTTTTTCCGTACCTTTAAGCTTTCCATGGATTAGGCCCAGCCTCAATTCGGGAAAAATCTCGGTGGAAAACCTCTCGTAACTTTCCCGCGCCGCTTTCAAATCGCTTTTTTCGGATTCCTCGACCAGCGGATACACGATATATGCCTGGCGGCCCGCTTTAACCTCGGATCGCAAGAATTCATAAAGCCCCGTCCTTTTTTCAAGAGGCACGAACGCGGTCTTGATTGCGCCTCTCCCCGGCGGCATTTCATCGATAACCGACACATCAAGATCACCATAAAGCGTCATGGCCAGCGTCCTGGGGATAGGGGTCGCGGTCATGACTAAAATATCCGGATGTTGTCCCTTGGCGCTTAAACTCGCCCTTTGAGCCACCCCAAAACGATGCTGTTCGTCTATGACCGCCAACCCAAGTTTATTGAATTTCATTTTTTCCTGGATAAGTGTATGCGTCCCAATCACGATTTTTATACGGCCGTTGGCGATATTTTTAAGAGCGTTTTCCCGCTCCCGGCTGGATATTGAACCGGTAAAAACCACCGATTCGATATTCATGCCTTCAAGTAGTTTTACGATTGCGTAACCATGCTGTTCCGCCAGAATTTCCGTGGGCGCCATCAAAGCCGCCTGATAACCAGCCTCCACTGCTCCCAGCATTGTCAAAATCGCCACCAACGTCTTACCGGAACCGACATCACCTTGCAATAACCTGTTCATGGGATGCGGCTTCGCCATGTCATCGTAGATTTCTCCCAGCACTCTTTTTTGCGCGTTTGTAAGTTGGAATTTTCCGCCATATATTTTTTTCAGATTATCCAGCAATTGACGCCCCAAAACTTTCGGACGCGGAAACGAAATTCCCGACTCTTGGGTGGTTCTTTTTATCTGCCTGGCGGCCAAAAGCAACTCCAAATAAAACAACTCCTCAAAAGCCAACCGGCGATGCCCCTCTTCGGCCGATTTGAAATTATCCGGAAAATGAGTCTGGGAAATTGCCTTAGTGAGTTCCAACAAACCAAACTCCCTCCGAAGCGATTCGGGAAGAGTATCAGCTTTTATTTGCTCAAGATTATCGAGCGCGGGGCGAATAATTTTGCGCAACCCCCTTGAATGCAAACCGATTCGTTTTAAGCTGGCGGTCTCCGGATAAATCGGGATAATTCTGCGGGTATGGATTGCCTCATCATCGCGGTCGGAAATAATTTCGAAGTCGGGATGACTAATTTGAAAACCGTTATAAACGCCGACCCTGCCGGTCACGGCCAGGATATCCCCGGGAGAAAATAAATCGGTAAGATACTTATATCCGGAAAACCAAACCAGCTCCAGACTGCCTGAGTCATCCTGAAGATTCACGATGAAACGCCGGGCTCTTCTTCCCGTTATACCAAAAGAAACCACTTCGCCGACAACCGTGGCCACGGTTCCCTCGGCCAGTTCCCCTATAGGCGTGATTTGAGTGCGATCAAGATATTTACGGGGTATATGGAAAAATAAATCCAACACGTTTTGAATGCCCGATTCTTTTAAAACCTTGGCTTTGGCCGGCCCGATACCTTTGAGATATTGAACATCGGAAAATAAATACCGTAGCGCTTGTTCGTGGGGGCGCATCTCTGATAGAACCTTCTCTTTATTCATCAAGGCGAATTAAAAGAGTGCGCGCGCCATCCTGTCAAGCAAAAGACATCACCGTAAATAGAACTGATAACGCCGCTTCGCCGTTTTATAATTCCGATAATCTCAATCGAATATGGTTTTGAATCGCCAAGGCATGATTTTCAGCTTCAGCGGCAAGCCGGGTATTAATTTGGTCAAATTCGGGAGAATCAAGAACAATTGCCGAAAACGGATTTCTGATTATATCCAATTGTTCATATTTAAGCGCCATAACCAACATCTCGCGAACAGAAAGCTGCCCATGATTGGCCATTTCAGTATAATAATTCAGGTCATCATTGAATAGCTTCATCCCGCTGATTTTAATTCTTTCGCGATAAATAGCGCTATTGTCGAACGCCAACAACGATGTTAGCCGTCCAATCCAGCGCGCTTGACACACTTCCTCAACGGATGCTTCCCGCCAAATGTCTTTATCTATTTCAATTTTCCGGGCAAATAAATCAAAAAAAATCGCCAACGACAACTTACAATTCTGGAGATAATGCAGTTCTTCAAAGATTTGATTGAAATCCTTATTCGCTGTCATTTCTATCCCGATAGTTTATTGGTTAGCAATTCATATCCGTGTCCTTATTCTTATCGGAATTTCCGTCAGGAGTCCGATATTATAGATTATAATTACCCTATATCTATTTTCATTTTGAAAACGTTGAATCATAAATCTATCCGATTAGCCTATTTTAAAGACAGATAACCGATAATTCCGTCAGGATTGATTCGGCTTTACCACAAAAGTCAGAAACATAGATTGTCAGCCGCCCCCTGTTCTATCCATCTCCTGATTCTCAAACAATCGGATAATCTTCTGAAACCCTCGATTGGCATTCTTCTAATGACTTTGCCTTCGTTTTTTCTCAAACAACCGTAGTCCGATAAATCGACCGCGACTATCGGCGCATTGATATCTGTGCTCATTAGAAAGGCATGACCGTCCAGATACAAATCCCTGCTGAATACGCTGTTGAGATGACAACTTGCGCGATTTACAATGAAAATTATCCGAATATTGAATTTCTTACACACCTCGAATTCCCTTAACCGCGGGGGCGATTAAGGAAAATAAAGCCGCCTTAATCATAATTCGCTTGCATAATTTTATGATAGTAGCTATTAATACCCACCGGAAACAGCGAAATGATATGAGACTTAAACCGAGGATTCGATAATGGTTGACCATGAAAAGTTCATGCGCGAGGCTATCGCCCAAGCTCGGCTGGGGCTGCGCGAGGGCGAGGTGCCGATTGGAGCTGTGGCCGTAAAAAACGGCAAAATCATAGCCAGAGGACATAATCGGCGGATTCAATCGATTGATATTACGCGCCACGCTGAAATAGATTGTATAAGTGATTTGTCAGGGATTCTCGACGATAATTTCGATATGGCCGGTATAACTATATACAGCACCCTCGAACCCTGCGCCATGTGCTCCGGAGCAATGATTCATTATGGCATCAAGAAAGTCGTTTATGGGGAAATCGATATAATAAAAGGCGCCGCCGGAACAAAGTATAACTTTCTGAAAGAGGGCGGCGTGGAAGCCATTGGCGGAATTTTACGCAATGAATGCCGGCAAATATTGCTCGACTTTTTCCAGATTCAATTAGGAAAACCATCGTTTAAATGGAAAGATATCGAGCTGCCCGAAAAATAAACCGTTGACTCCTATAGTAATCTCTATCTCATCTCGTCGCAAAGCGGGATTTTTCTATGGCTTCAATGTCGGTCAGCCGTATTGGCCACTTGAAATCCTAAACATTTTCGGCAAACGGCCAGGGCGGCAAATTGACCCGCCGTGGCTTGTCCTGTCGAATCCCGAGAGCGTAATCACCCTGCATCAGCTTTTGAATTTCGCGGGTGCCTTCATATATCGATGCCCCTTTAGAATTTCGATAAAATCTTTCTACGGGATATTCATCCGAAAATCCATAAGCGCCATGCACTTGAACGGCATCGGCCGCGGCCTTTTCGGCCTCCTGACAAGCAATCCATTTCGCCATTGCGGTCTGGCGTGTCGGCCTGATGCCTCGATTTCTCATCCAACCGGCCTTTAACCAAAGCAACCGCGAAAATTCATATCCGGCGGCCATATTGGCAATCATCTCTTTTACCAATTGGTGCTCGCCGATTGGCGAATTGAAAGCATGACGGGTCTGGGCGTATTTTACGGAGGCGTCCAATGAGGCCCTAATCAACCCGGTGGAACCGGCCGCTACGGTATAACGTCCCTGTTCCAGGCTGAACATTGCTATCGAGAACCCCTCTCCCTCGTTGCCTATAAGATTTTCCTTTGGTACTTCTACATCCTGCATGGAAATCCATCCTGTGTTGCCGGCACGGACTCCTAATTTGCCATGAATTGATCCGGTGATTATTCCCGGAAAAGTTTTCTCGACTATAAATCCGGATATCCCAGAATGGTCACGCTTCCGTTTTTTTTCTAAATCTGTCCAAGCGAATATTAAAAAATGGTCCGCCACATCTGCCAGACTTATCCACATCTTTTCACCGTTCAAAATATATCTATCCCCTTTTTTAAGGGCGGTCGATTGAATTCCTACCACATCCGATCCCGCGTTCGGTTCGGTCAAGCCGAAACTGGCGATTTTTTCCCCCTTAGCCTGCGGAATCAGATATTTTTCTTTCTGAAACTGATTTCCCCACGATAATAAAGTCAGCGAATTCAGGCCAATATGGACCGAAAGAATCACCCGTGCCGATGTGTCCGCGTATTCCAATTCTTCGCAAGCCAATCCCAGGCTGATATAATCCATGCCGGCGCCGCCGTATTTTTCGGGAAGGCAGATACCCAATATGTCCGATTCGGCCATCCGGATTAACACCGAGCGGTCAAATCTGCTTTCGCGGTCGTTTTCTCTGATATTCGGTATAATATACTTTTCACCGAATTCGCGACATAACTTCTGAACCGAATTATGGTCCTGATTTAATTCAAAATCCATATTATTCTCCAGATTGTTGAATCACCTCTTTAAGTGACTGAACACGATTTCCTTACATAGAATTATAACAAATAGCGGGAAGTTTCAAGATTTTTGGAATAGTTATGAAAGAATGGATGCCGATTAGTTTTGTTTAATGGTACCGAATCCTCGGCCTACCCCTTTGCCAAGACTGAGAAACTGAGGGATTTCGAAATTCGTGTAAAATGTGCCGAAAAGACCGGCAATGCCGGTATCCTTCTGAACGATATTCTCATCTTTTATGTTGATACTGACTTCCACAGGCTTGTCGAGCTGGCATTGAAAATTCCGAGCCAGCATCGTCAAATTGTTCTCCAAAATACCGGCCAATACTCGATTCAAGCTTCTGGGATCAGGTTTCAGCTTATTCAATTCGGCCTCGGATATCGCTAACCAGGGAGTTAAAAATCTGAATTTCAAACGAGATTCACAGGGACCTAAAAATGCCACCCTATCGATTATCCGCCGTTCAAGTATTTTATAAGGACCATTCTTATTTATCTCGTCGAGGTTATCGTATATCTCCCAGAGCAACTCGCACCCCTCGTTTATGGCGACTATAAGGGGAGCCCCGCGTATTACCTTATACTGCAACAATGGATAACTACCGCCCGATAAAGGCCGTTCCGACTGCCCAAACTTCTTCTGATAAGATGATGAAATATATAGCGATAATGGAGATGCGCCCAAACTCACCGGTCGGTCGGTATTTAGATTGAGTAAAAGATACTTAACTTCTATCATTCAAAAACCTCATATTTTGATGCCCCTCCTTTTGAAGTATTGTTATAATACTATACTTCTTATCGATATTTGTCAATTAATTTATATATATAATTTTAAAATTAAGGTTTTTTATAATTGATTGTTATCTCGTCAAGTACATCTACCCATTATTCCAGATTAGGGTAATTTCATGTACAAATCGGTTCAGCGATGCTAAAGGCAATTGGCATTCTCTATCGCTTTTGGCTTTTGCCGGGTTTGGATGGGTCTCTATGAATAACCCATCCACTCCGATTGCCGCGGCCGCCTTGGCCAGCGGCAAAATATACTCGGGTGCGCCGCCTGATGACCCACCGGCCGCCCCCGGTTTCTGCACCGAATGGGTGCAATCGAAAACGACCGGATAGCCGCTTTGGGCCATTATAATGAGAGAACGAAAATCCACTACTAAGTCATGGTAGCCGAACGTCGTCCCTCGCTCGGTTAAAATCACTTTATTATTACCAACCATCCTCGCCTTGTTTGCGATTTCCGCCATATCCTCGGCGGCCATAAACTGCCCTTTCTTTATATTGATTGGTAATCCAGTCGCCGCCGCCGTTTGTACCAATTCGGTCTGACGACATAAAAAAGCCGGAATCTGCAGGCAGTCGACTATTTCCGCCACGACAGGGACTTCGTCGACCGAGTGTACGTCGGTAAGAATTGGCAAACCGTACTTTTCCTTAACCTTGGCCAAAATATTGAGGGCCTTTGTAAATCCAATAGTTGAAAATGATTTACCCGAAAGCCGATTAGCTTTGGTGTGCGATGATTTATAGATAAATGGAATACCGAAATCCTGTGAAATCAACGCGATTTGTTCGGCTGTCTTAAATGCCGTTTTTTCCGATTCAACCGCGCATGGGCCGGCAATAATGAAAGGCTCTCCCGATCCAACCCTTACCCTACCTATTTTGAACTTCACTCGCGACATGGTACTTCTCGGGCATCAACCACTTGCCAAATACACCTTTTACCCAATTTCTGATTTTTCCTGATTAGCTTCAGCACAAGACAGGTGTCTCCCATGTTGACTTCAACATAACCGGTGAACAAACCCTCACTTACGATACGCAGGTCTTTGAAAGATATCCCCCTACCGACATATTGCGAATTATTCAAAAAAGCGGATGATATGGCTTTGATATCGCCCCAAAATTGCTGTAACCCCGAATCGTACTGCGCTTGATAATACACCAAATCCGAATCGGCGGGAAACGGCACATCCGGATTGATATCGCTGACCTCTTTTTTACCCCCGCAGGCATATATCCCTGCCATAAGAATTATCAGTAGTAACGCTTTTTTCATACCATTAGATTATACGTATTTATTGCTTGTTCGCTCTGTTCAATTTACGATACTTTAAAGCCGCCTCAACCAAACCGGTAAATAAGGGGTGCGGCGACATCGGCCGTGATTTCAGTTCCGGATGAAATTGACAACCTATAAAATAGGGATGATTCGGAAGCTCAATCATTTCGACCAGAGAACCATCCGGAGATAACCCCGAAAATACCATCCCCTTTTGACTTAACTGCTCACGGTAATCGTTATTCACTTCGTAGCGGTGGCGATGACGTTCATTTATTTTAGCCTTATGATAGATTCTATGAGCGATTGTCCCATTAGCAATAGCGCACGGATAAGAACCTAATCGCATCGACCCCCCCATCCTGACTACTTTTCGCTGGCTATCCATAAGGTCAATTACGGGGTGTGGCGTTTCCGCATTAAACTCGTGGCTGTGCGCGTTCTCAAGGCCGCAGATATTGCGGGCGAATTCGATTACGGCGCATTGAAGCCCAAGGCATATTCCCAAAAACGGTATGTTGTTCTCCCTTACATATTGCACCGCCTTGATTTTCCCCTCAACTCCTCTCTCCCCAAAGCCGCCCGGTATTAAAACGCCATCAACATCGCTAAGGTATTTTTCAGGACCGTCGTTAAAGATATCTTCTGAAGAGATCCAGACCAATTCTACTCTGGCATCGTTTGGAACACCGGCATGCACGAACGCTTCCGTAATCGATTTATAAGCATCCTTCAAATTAACGTATTTCCCACAGACCCCAATCCGTACCGTATTAGTCGGGTTCTTCACCTTTTGAACCATTTCTTTCCACTTACCAAGATCAAGATCCTTACATAACAACTTTAGATAATGCACTATAAGATTATCAACCAGTTCATGATGGAATAAAATCGGCACTTCATAGATTGTTGAAGCGTCGATATTCTCGATAACCGCCTCCGGCGGGATATTGCAAAACAAACCAATCTTCTTTTTAATATCCCGTGATAATTCCTTGCCGGTGCGACACAATAAAATATCAGGCTGGATACCGATTTCGCGCAACATCTTTACCGAATGTTGCGTCGGCTTTGTTTTCAGCTCGTCGGCTGTATTTAAATATGGAACCAGCGTTAGATGAACATACAGCGTGTTTTCACGCCCATTTTCCAACCCCATCTGACGGATAGCCTCTAAAAACGGCAATGATTCGATATCGCCGACAGTCCCCCCGATTTCGGTTATAATAATATCGACATTTTCATCCTGGCTGGCAATCATACGGCAACGCGACTTGATTTCATCAGTGATATGCGGAATAACTTGCACACAGGCGCCGAGATAATCCCCCCGCCTTTCGCGTTGAATGACAGCGTCGTATATCTGCCCCGATGTTATATTCGAATGTCGACTGAGGTTAATGTCAATAAATCGTTCGTAATGTCCCAGGTCGAGATCGGTTTCCGCGCCGTCATCCAAAACATACACCTCGCCGTGCTGGAACGGATTCATAGTACCAGCATCGACATTTATGTACGGATCGAATTTTTGCATCCGCACTTCCAGCCCGCGCGATTTTAAAAGAAGGCCGATACTGGCCGCAGCGATTCCTTTCCCCAAGGATGAAGCGACCCCGCCTGTAATAAATATATATTTAGCTTGTTTTCGCGCCATAATTCACCCTGATATTGACAGCCGCTTTTCGGCGGCAACTAAATCCTCCGGCGTATCAATTCCTAAAAATTCATGTTCGGTAATCACACATTTTATAGAATAACCGTTTTCTAAAGCTCGCAATTGTTCAAGGTTCTCGGAAACCTCCAACGGAGACCGCCTCCAGCTTGAATACTTACGCAAAAAATCGGCGGTAAATCCATAAACGCCAATATGCCGGTAAATCGGTGGTTTTTCCATCGTTTCCGAATCAGCCTTGTCGTAGGCAGACCAGTACGGAATTCGGCCGCGCGAAAAGTACATAGCGTGGCCGTCCTTTGCCATCACCACTTTAACAATGTTAGGATTCTCCGCCTGTTGATAATCCTTCAACTCACAACAAGCGGTGGACATAACCTCGCTTGAGTTATCCATGAGCGTCTTTACCACCGCATCGATTGTTTCCGGCCTTATCAGCGGTTCATCCCCCTGAAGATTGACCACATAGTCGGCCGCAATCCCCGTCATGGCTGCGGCGACCCTGTCGCTTCCGCATACATAATCCCCCCGCGTATAAATCACTTTACCCCCATGATTTGTAACCGCTTCGCCGATACGCTTATCGTCAGTGGCGACATAAACATCGCTGACATTCGCTGCTTTGGCCGCTTGATTATAGACTCGCGCTATTATAGGAATGCCCCCTAACATAGCGAGAGGTTTCCCGGGAAATCTCTTCGAAAGGTATCGAGATGGTATTACTACAATTACTTTCGGCACACGCAATATTAATACGGATAGGGGGTACTGTCAATAAAAATTGGTATGCCGCCCCAAATCCGACTTTAGAATTCTCTCGAAAAATTATATAATACGACGATGCTGTTCGATATCATACGAATTTTAATAGGCTTCGTTCTATCTATTATTATAGCTTTGACAGCCCATCGTCTTAAATCACTGAATCGGTCCGGCGCTTTCGGCGCTATCTTGGTCGGAACAATTATTTTTGGTTTAGGCGGAATAACTTTCGCCGTTCCGTTACTGTTTTTCTTTATCAGCGGCAGCACTCTATCGATGCTTCAAAATAGTTCGAAACGCCGCTCTCAAAAGTATACTATACGACTTGGACCGCGAACGTTCGCGCAGGTTTTTGCCAACGGCGGTCCGGCGGCCGTCTTCGCCATAGCCTACGCGATAAAAGGCAACCCAATTTGGTTTGTTGGATATCTTGCCTGCCTTTGCGAAGCCGCGGCGGATACTTGGGCCACCGAAATAGGCATGTTATCGAAATCTTCGCCAGTGTCGATAGTCTCCTTCAAACCGATGCCTACAGGCCAATCCGGAGCAATATCGTTAATGGGAACGGTAGCATCATTAGCGGCAACCTTGTTTACTATGGCCTCCGCCAGAATCGCGGTCAATTTTACGGACTCAATTCCCCACTGGCCAATATCGATTTGGTTTGCCGCCGCCTATGCCGGCTTTGTCGGATCGATACTTGATTCAGTCCTGGGCGCGGTATTTCAGGGGCTTTATCGATGCCGAAATTGCGGGAAAATTACTGAAGATAAATCTCACTGTAGCCAAAAAGCGGCCCGAATAAAAGGTATCGGCCTGATTAACAACGACGCCGTCAATTTCATCTCTTCACTTTTATCCGGTGTTTTGGCATTGTGGATTGTGGCAACGTAAAGAAAAAGGCCGGGGATATTATCGCCCGGCCTATGTATTGGCTTGAGGAATTTTAAATTACTTTATCAAATCAGCGCCTTCCTGGATAGCCTTGCCGTTCATATCAATTATCTTCTGGCTGACGCGCGGATATACTTTCGGCAACGACTTTTTTAAAGCGTCGATTGTTATGGCGCCGCTTTTTTTGGCAAAAGCCCCAATCATCACCATATTGGCGCACTTGATATTGCCAAGCTTTTCGGCGATTTCGTTGGCCGGAATTTCGATGGTCGTAATATCATTGCGTTTGGAGCGTGATGCCACTAACGAGGTATTCAAATACAAAACCCCTCCGGCCCGTACTGTTGGTTCAAACCGAGTCAACGAGGGTTCATTCATCACCAAGAGAGAATCCGGAAGGGCCACCACCGGCGAGGCCACTTCATCCGAAGAAATTACCACCGAACAATTGGCTGTGCCCCCGCGCATTTCGGCGCCGTAAGCAGGAAAAAATGTCACAAATTTGCCATCCACCATGCCTGAATAAGCTAAAAGCACTCCGCCGGAGATTACCCCCTGCCCTCCAAAACCAGACATAATCACACCCTGATACATCAAGCGCCTCCTTATACCTTTACCAGTTCCGGTTTGGTCGCAGCAGTCTTTTCAGGCGATTTGTAAACGCCAAGCGGGAAATACGGAATCATCGAGTTCTTAACAAACTCTATTGCCTGAAGCGGCGTGACTCCCCAGTCGGTCGGACATTGCGATATTATCTCCACCATGGTGAATCCGCGCTTCTCCAGCTGGAGCGTGAAGGCTTTCTTAATCGCCTTTTTGGCCTTTATAACATTGGCGGGAGTATTCACGGCGCATCGTTCCAGATAAACGGCTCCGTCAAGAGTGGCCAGCAGTTCGCACATCCTAAACGGATAGCCGTTTGCCTCCACAGTCCTGCCGGCCGGCGAAGTGGTTGATTTC
>JAAYTW010000288.1 GCA_012517955.1 Candidatus Zixiibacteriota bacterium
ACTATTAACGCCTTTTTCATATTTCCTCCGGGGTCAATACCCTATTTAGACCCTTCGAATCGGCGAATACCCTCACCGGCAATATACTATACGCTCCTTGTAAATATACAATAAAAGTATTTCCTGACAAGTATTTTTTTACGCATCAATTTATTAATTAACGAATTAAGGTTATTCTCTTAGCCTGAACCCTATTATTTGCTATCAAAGTCGCAAAATAGATTCCCGAACTAACATTGCCTCCCGATTTATCTTTTCCATTCCAGCCGACCGAATACTGCCCTGCCTTTAATTCCCCATCAACCAGATATGCAATTTCCCTGCCCAAAATATCGTAAATAAAAAGCTTGCAACGGCAGTGTTCGGGTAAGCCAAATTCTATCATAATACTACTGTTGAATGGGTTAGGGTGGCAGCCTTTCAGAATAAATTCGCCCGGACGACCATTATAACCCTCAATAGCCTGTCCCGGAACCCCATACTGAAAACGGGCGCCTTTGAATTTGGGTCTGAATGTGACATCGATATTAGCGAATTCTATCCTACCGTTGATTGAATCAATTGCAGTATCTATAACAATAACCTGCGGTAATGCCGACGGTTCGATTGCAAACCTTATCAAAGCCTCTAATTCCCTGTTATAGCCCGTAAAAAGAGGGACTGACTGTTCACCAGAAGCGAAAATAGAAAAATGATTATTCCCCGAATCTGGCGGAGAATAATTAGTGTTCCACCATCGATAGAAGGTATTGTGCCAGGCAATGTGGACCGGATAAATTTCCGCGATATTTCCCGACCATTTGAGCGGCATGTTTATAAACAGTATACTGTCATCCGTGTTACAGAATACACTGATATTGACATAATTCCAATTACCCGGATTATATGGAACCACCGAATCACAATATAGAATCACCGAATCCGGCAATCCCGGATCCTGCGCCTGCGCCATATTCGTAAACGCCTCGAATGCCAAAAGCACAAACAATATCTGCCCGTGAAACTTTGCAAAGGAATTGTTAATGATTCACCTCCACCTAATCGGTGGTCAGCTTAACAAATATCTTAACCTGGCTATCTAACTTTAAATTTACGTTCGTATTATCCGTATCTCAAGTAAAATATTAACCAGAACGGCCTGAATATCAAATCGATTGTAAACTAAGCTCATCAGTTCACCCAATCCAATTCAGGCATCATGTTTGCCTTAATAGGCGGTGAATGAAATAACATGGCCGGTCATTTGATTATGCGGCATAAAGTTGTAACCAAAATCAAGATGTTCCCAGCCATGCAAACAAATTCACAAAATTACTGAAAACGGCGTGGTAAATGGAAATACTCACGGAATCTTCAGCCAAACAAAATGACCGTTTGGTTACTGTTTTTGCGGTTTTCGCCATATTAATAGCTATCGCCATATCTTTTGCCTCTCTTGGCAATCATGATATTGTGTCTCCGGCTGTGGAAAACCCCGAAGATATCGCCGCCGATGCGGCCGCCGCCGGAATCCAGGCCGCTAAAGGACATATTGAATGCCACAGTCTAAAAAGCGGTGGCTCGCTTCCCCGTCAATACTACGTAAACGGAGGGCGCTTCGAAGTCATCTGGGGCGAGTTCAACCCTATCGATTCAACTGTCAAAATCAGATCCACTGGATATTATGAACTGCCCGGCGTTGCTGATGAATTCGGCACGAAAAGTTATTGCGCCCGATTAGAAACGGACCTTAAAGTAAACTTGATTGCCACCCATAATCAATCGCCCATATTGGCTCGCTACTATCAGCGGCATCAATTAGCCATAGAAAGCAATTTAAGGGCGGCCAGATAAACCTTGCCTCAGCTGATTCAGTGTCCTATAGTTGTTATAATCATATTA
>JAAYTW010000010.1 GCA_012517955.1 Candidatus Zixiibacteriota bacterium
CTGCATGGCTTCCGAACCGGTTCCATGGCGCAATACCCACCGTGACAAATACGCGGCGAAAAGCAGGCCGAATAGACTGATTCCAATCACCAGAATAATTAGTCCACCCATAATGATCTGCTCCTACTCCTTTGGATAAAATTGTTTATAAAATATAGATTGTTTCGTTTTTCGAGACCATCCGGTAAAACCAACATGGTTGTAAACTTAACTCGCCTATTGCCCTTTGTCATCCGGAAGGTATTTAGCCGAAACATGCCGAAAAGTCAAGCTCTTAGTAGTATTCCATCACCATCAAAAAAACGATGATTTCAATTCCGGGCCGAAAAGCGACGGTAAGCTTAAAAATTATTTGAACGTAATACTAATGCCAATTCTGTCTCGTCGGCAGTCCCCATCTCAAATATGAATTTTATGGAATTACGGTATTGGGGGAAATTATGGATAATCGCCGCCCGATATCACAAATCATTAAAAATAGAGGACGAAATTGCAGTCGGTCAAATTATCAATAGGCGTCGATTTCCACCAAAGAAACGCCCGAATCCAGGTCTATTTCGGCTTTGCAAGAGGAGGTCGCATAATTGTCCGACTCATAACCACCGGCGAATTCTCTTAAGCTTAATACCCATCTCATACGGCAGGCTTAAGCGCACTTTAGACGCGCCTGAGTCAATTTTAACAGAAATCTCTTTTGAGCGGCAGCCAAGTTTTATACCTATATCGGAAGCGCCGGCATCGATACGCACATTGTCGACTATTATATCGGCCAGGTCCATATCAATGGAGGCGGCGGTCGATTTCAGACGTATTTCGACAGGCAAATAATCCCCAATAAAGACGCGGGCATCATTGTTATCATGCTTTCTGTTCCCAAAAATCCACCTGTCGTTTTCTTCCGAATTGACGAATATTTCCGCTGTATACAGGTCTCGCTTCAATTTGCAGGTCGGCGGTTCCCTCCAATATTCGAAATCGCCCGAAAACAGCGACCGTGAAGTCGGCCCAATCCAAATTTGGCCGGCCGTGAAATCAAAATTAACTTTCAGGCTTTTAAGAGAATCATCCCGTTCAAACTCGAACCGTTTCGAATCGTGCGAGTAATCGTAATCGTTCGAATTAAAAGTGTGACGCCGATAAAATTTATTGTAGTCGTTATCGGCGAAAGCCGCGTAAACAAAAGCCGCCGCTATTACTAAAGGTGACAATACAGCCAGAAATCGTAAACTTCCGCGCTGAAATATCATCTCGATTCCAATCGCGATAATAAACACGGGCCAGAGTCTAATCAGGCTCCACCAGACATGGTGGGTTAAATACCCCAGATTAATTGCCAGAAAAAACAGGCCTATTCCCAGGAGGATAATTCCCCACCGAACCGAACTAATTTTCATGACCTCCACCTTTCTCCACCCCTTTCGTAATAATCATTATCCCGATTATAATCAGTATCACCGGCCAAAGGCGGAAAAATGAAAACCAGTGCCAGACATTGAGGCTTCCCAACAAAAATAGACCACCTAATACTATCAGAATTATCCCAAGAATGAATCGGGGTCGGTTAACATCTTCAACTGAATCGGTCGAGGAAGCAGGGGTCGATTCAGACAGCGTTGCTTCGGCGGCGTCGGCTGTCGTAATCAGTGGTTTCTGCGGCACAATTATCCAGGCGACGATATAAGCCAGAATTCCTACTCCTCCAGCAAAAAACAACAACACGAGCGCCAGTCTGATAAGCGAGGGATCGGTGTCGAAATATTCGGCGATACCCGCGCACACGCCGCCGATCATCGCATGTTCGCGCGAACGATAAAGCCTTTTTGACGGCATAATGCCTCCTTCATTTAATCGTCATAAACTCTGCCGACAATAAATAATACGACATAAATATCCGGATGTTACTAAAAATCAGTATCGCCTTTTCCGATTATTTTTCGGTTTCGCCGGTCATCGGAACAAAACGCACAGGGGCTATATTGGTCTCGATTAATTGCCCTTTTATTTTACGGATAAGTTTAAGTTCTTGATAATAAGAGCCAACCGGAATCACGAGACGGCCATTTTCGGCCAACTGATCGACCAAAGGCCTGGGGATTTTTTCCGGAGCGGCCGTAACGATAATAGCATCGAACGGGGCATGTTCCGGCCAACCTCGGTACCCGTCGCCGCATCTTACAGTAACCTCATAACCAAGCTTCTTCAAAGTCGAATCGGCCGTGGCCGCGAGTTCGGGAATGATTTCAATTGAGAAAACCGAATCGGCCAGGGTTGAAAGAATAGCCGCTTGATAACCTGAGCCGGTACCGATTTCCAAAACCTTTGAGTCGGGACTTAATTCCAGCAGTTCTGTCATCAGAGCGACAATATATGGCTGGCTAATCGTCTGGCCATAGCCAATCGGCACCGGTTCATCTTCGTACGCTTCATGCCGGAGATTTTCGGGAATAAAAAGATGGCGCGGGACATTTCGCATCGATTCGAGCACTGCTTTATTTTTAATCCCGCGCGCTTCAATTTGGTCGCGTACCATATTAATTCTGTCGTTCGATTCTCTATCCATGGAATCTACTACCGCCCTATCTGCGGCGAACTCCCCAGCGGCCGCCAACAGGCAAGCTATACCCAAAGCGGCGATATTCATAAATTGCCCCTTATAGAATTATGTTACAATACTCAGAAAGAATAATCAAAAACAATTTTAGCGGATGTCGAATTATAATCGAGAAAAGGTTTCAAATCGACGGCGGGCAAATCGACGGAGTTATTAACATGATTAACCAGCAAGCCGATAGTTGCCTTTTTATTTAAATCGTGATTGACGCTGATTGTAATAGACCAGCGGTCGTCTTTTCGGCCGAAGCGATAGCGGTCTTCATGGGTAAGCTTATCAGTTTGGAAAAGCGTATTTTTATAAGAAACCATGGCCCCGGCATTCATATTTTTATCGTTAATGCCTTTGAAGTAGAGTCGCGAACCTACCCAGAACAGAAAAGCATCGTAAGAGACATCCCGGCGGTCGGTAAAATCGTTGCGGCCGGCGGCGCGGGCAATCGAGAACTCATATCCCCCCCAGCATTTAAAGGATTGTTTCGATCCATAAATCAATTCGGAGCTAAAATTATTGGTTTTCAAATCGCGTTCGTCGAATATCCGATTAAAATCGCGGTTCTCATATCGGTAAGACACCGAGCCGCTAAATCCCCTATAAATCGCCGTTAAAAATTTCGCGCCAAGGCCGAATTTATCATAACGGGCTTTTTCATATTTGCCGGCGGACAAGAATAGGTTTCGATAGTAATAGTTGGGTATATATGACCCGGACAGCTGACAATAAGCTTTCTTATTAAGGTATTCTCTGAACCAGAAACCGAAACTGCCATAATTTTTTATGTCATTTTTCGAGAATATATTATATCCGGCGTTAAAACCTATATGCAAGGAATGCTTCAGAGCTTTGGTTTTAAGGATAATTTCAGCCCTGGGCGAAATAATATAATCATCCTTTGAATCAATGGCGAATTTGGCCGATGAATCGGCGGCCAGACTATCGAATTGGTCCAGGTCGGCATCGGAATAATTGAGCAC
>JAAYTW010000289.1 GCA_012517955.1 Candidatus Zixiibacteriota bacterium
ACCCGAGATCCATATTCGTATATTCAACATCGTTATTCGCGGATGTCGAATCATACTCGGCTTTCGAGGAACCCATCAAGAAATTAACAACCGGTACGATTTTCGTATTTTCGCCCAGGAAGGTTCTAGCGCCTGCGCCGAAATTGAAACCGCTCCATTTGTCTTCATAGTCGCCCGGCTCTTTGTGATTGACCCCCGGCATTTCGGCCAGTAGTCCAATATCAGTTTTTTCGCTGGATAGTCCGGCGCCAAAAGCGAAATAGTGAGCCGATTCCTTGGTAACGGTATCCCTATCTTTGTAACTATCTAATGCGGCCGATAATCTGAATCCTAAATCGAAAGTCGCCGATTTCATACCATAGTAAAAATCGGTGGTATGATCAAGCACGACTTCCTGGACGACGCCATAAGGAACGCCGATTGCTATCGGCCGATTCAGATACATTCCGAACACTGAATTATCGTTAATCGGATAGTTCACGCCGATAGTGTAGCTACTGGCGTTTTCTTTGAATCTCAATTCACCTATTACCTGGCCGGAGTACTGATTAATCGTGCCTGGATAGTAGAAAATGTTGGAATTATCTTTCATGAAAAAACCAACTCCACCCATGGAAGAGACACGGGTTTCTGTCGCGAATAAATTTACACCGGAGGCAAAAACAAACACGCTTATTAAAACCACCGTAATAAAACCGTTAGCAAACTTCTTCATTTAAAATTCTCCTTATTGATATTTGTTATTTGTTGATTTCCTTGAAAACATTTGTATCGCTCTAAGCATCCCTCCTTAAATCAGTATTGGCCGTCGCAGCATTTGGGAAATCCCGATTAGACCAATACCAATTTATTGCAATCTGATCGTTGCGGGAAAATTACCATTCCGCATGCCGCAGTATTTTTGAAGTGTGATTATCTTATTTTATTCGATTTATGTCAATATATTTTTTGGACCGGATAGCAAATTAAGAATCGGCTGGTAAAATCATATAGGGGGTATCCGCAATTTATTCATACAGTATTATATCCTGAAAGGCGACCGAGGATTTGCCGCTGATAGTATCCTCAATTTCAATCGTAATCCGATATCTTCCGGCGCTGAATTTTGAAAAATCAAATGTCATTAACCGATTTTCGTGGGTTTTGATGTTGCTTTCTTCGAAAACGGTTACAACTTGTTCGGCAGCTTTATATCCGGTAATTGTGCCTATAATTTTAGGTTTTTTCAATTTAGTAACCGTCTGAACAATTCTATAATGCGTTCTCGAATCGGGGCCTAAGTTTAGATTGTAGTATTCAAAATAAATTATCAGCGGTTCACTGATAAAATAACGATTATCCAAATTCGTGCTAAGTTTGATTGTGTTTCGATTGACCGACTTGAGCGAATCCAAATATGAAACCTCGCGCGCCAGCACGATATCGGAAATCTCCACTTGGTCCAAATAAAAACTTCTCAAGGCGATTGCTTGCCTACTACGGCCGACATGGTTATTTACCGGGTTTTTTGCCGCCAGCGATAAGTATACAGAATCGGCCCGCGCTTCCATAGGGAAATTGTCGCTGATAGCCAATCTTCGGTTTCCTATAAGAGTCGCCGGTATTTTAGCGCGCCGCTTGATAGTGGTAGAATCAAGCAATGTTAAATCGCTGGAATGTAGGGTTGCCTTGATTTCAAAATCGGCATAAGCCGCATCATCCTGGGTTATAAATGACAGCTCGACATAGGGAATATTATAATAAATTTCAAGCTCGGTGTTCCCATGATTTCCCTTATACTGCTTGACATCATAAGCATAATTGAGGGTTGGTTCGGCCGTTGCGAATTCGTACTTTTGAGCGACGGTTCTTGCTAAATAATCGGCAAGGTAGGCAGTATTATTCGATAAACTACCGGCTTCATTGGTAAAAGGATAATCGAAATTTCCGTTATGGTAGATATCTTCGAACCTTAGGCTGTACTCTTGGCCGTCGATAAAATATTTCCAAATCCAGGACGAGCCAATAGGCGGATGGCTCATCGGTTCGCCATAAATATAAATTTTCTTTTCCGGAAACCCGAATCTTATTAATGTTTCGCCTCGTCTTGTGTTTTTTCCTTCAATGCCTTTTTCGGAAATCGAAAATGAGATATTGGCATATACCTGCCGGGCGTAATGTTCAATTCGGCGCTCGTTGAACGTAGTGGTTAAATCGGGGTCGAGGCTGTTCCAGATTTTTGCTGTCTCGGTTTTTCTCTGATATGATGTCAGTGACAGGAGACGTTGATAATCTTGAGGCGTGATTACAAGATGGATATCTTCGAAACCGGCAAGTTCGTTGATATTCATCAGGGACTTGGCTTTATTAAAGTCGGCGTTCGCGCCCTCGAAATCGCCTATGCGATTATTACATAATCCCCGGATTAGATATAGATTTTTCGTCAGAGTCGAATCGGGTTCAAAAGTCAAGGCGGTATCTACTTTGAATAATGCCTGATCGAATAAGTCCATCTTAATCAGCATTTTCGCCTGATTATAATAATCGGCCGGATTTCGTTCGACCGCTGCCGCTTTCGCCGCGTATTCGAGCGCGTTCATATATAACTCTTTATCATCGTAACGAAGGCCGATAGATTCGTAAATTGCGGCAATCTTGCGCAAGGCTTCGCTGTTTTTTGGATTTAAGCGGGCGGCTTTTTTAAACTCGCTTAAAGCATTTCCAGTGAAGCCCTGTTTTTGATATGTTAACCCAAGCGAATAATGATACACATCGTTTTCAGGTTCTGAGGTTACGGCTTGGCGAAGGTATTCCGCGGATTGTCTTCTGGATATAATCGAATTCCGCAGTCGATACAATTCGCCCATAAGAAAATGGCTTTGGGCGTGCTTTCGATCTATTTTGAGATTTTGTTTTATGATTTTTTCGGCTTTGTCCAATGAATCGATTGCTATAAGCGATTCGGCGGCGGCACAATTAATCTCCAGGACTTTATTATTGTGAGAGGCTTGTTCGCAGTCGCTTCGGGATGAAATAAATAGAACAAGAAAAGCGGCAACCAGAAAATAAAAACCGGCTGTTGCGGCGTGCCCCTCCCGTTTGAAATTCGATTTATTGATAGGGTTCGGCGACATAAGAGCATCCCATAACGGCGCTGATATGATATTGTGGAAATCCGGCTTTATTTGTTCCAGTTTTTCAGGCCGTAGTTCCCGGCTTGCCTTTCAACAATATCCAGATTGCCTAACCCCGCACTAATCAGGCTTTGTAAAACCGATTTAATTTTATCCCTGACCTGTTCTTTCTCTCTGATTTTATTGACCGATAAAAGATATTCCAGTTCCGGGTCATCGATAAGATATTTCACTTTTTCTCGATCGCGACCCAATCCAACTTTATCGGCCTGCCTTCTGTTTATTTCAATGGCTTCGGTCAGGTCCGATTCTCTTTTGGCAAGTTCTCCCAACTCGAGCAATAACTGGATTTGCTCCTCGGATAAGTTTCTTATTATCTCCGGCGAAAGTTTCAAAATATCTCCTACCTATGAATGTTGTGGATTACTTTCTTTTGACAACGACGAGAGTCATATCATCTATCTCTTCGGCGCCCTCGGCGTATTTTTTCACGCTTTTAATTATGTGGGCGCAAATATACTGCGCCGATTGCGAGCGCGCCTCTTTTACCGCGTCTATGATGCGAGCCTCGCCGAATTCCACTTCCTGAAGATTCATCGCTTCAGAAATGCCGTCGGTGTACATTACCAATATCTCGTCTTTTCTAAGCTCGGCGACGGCCGTGTCATATCGAGAGCCGCTGAACGCGCCAAGGATTAACCCGCCGATATCAAGATATCGAATGTTTCCGGCAACATCAAGAATAAACGGATGGTTATGCCCGGCGTTACTGAAACAAAACTTACCGCGCGGCGGATCCAGTTCGCCGTAAAACATCGTGACATATCTATCGGGAGAACTTGACTTGACCAGGAATTCATTGAGCTGCGACAACATTTCGGCAATCGGCAATCCCCGTTTTTCCTGTGTTTGTAATATGGCCTGCACTCTGGCCATCAACAGCGCCGCCGGAACTCCTTTCCCGGAAACGTCAGCTATAACAATCCCGAGGGTGCCGTCCGCAAGGTTTATAAAATCGTAGTAATCGCCGCCGACCTGTCGGGATGGGTGATTAAAGGCCGCAAAATCATATTGGGGATGAATCGGCAGATTCCGGGGCAGTAAAGCCATCTGGATTTTTCGAGCCACCTCCAACTCTTCCTCAAGTCTTTGCTTTTCGAGCGATTTGACGTATAAAGCCGCGTTATTGAGCGCCACCACGACCTGATTGGCGATAACCGAAAGCAAGGAAATATCCTCATAAGTATATCGGAACCCCGCTACTTTCGGGGAAAGTGATATGATACCGACCAGCCTGCCTTTATCCATCAAAGGAACCAACAAATAACTTCCCAACTCGACCAGCCGACCGCCCAGATAACCTTCATGGCTCAATTCCGCAATTTCGGAAGTAAATATCGGTTTTTGTTTCTGCGCCAGCGAGTTTAGGAACTCATTTTCTATTTCGTAGGCACGGGTTTCGCCCAGTAATTTAAAGCAACTGCTTTTTTCATCGAAAACCGCAAAATGAGTACGCTCGATAAACATTTCGCGATTCAGGTTTTCCGATAAGATTACAGCCAGGCGGTCGATATCGAAAACCGTAACGAGTTGCCGGGAAAATTCTTCCATCAGGTGGCGATAGTCGCTTCGGCTCTTGATAAATATCCGCCTGACAAAGTCGTCAACCTGATTGTACAGCGGCTGGAAAAACAACAACAGAACAACGACCACGATTATATCAAGCAATCGCGACTGGATGCCCAGAGTCGATGAAAACATGGCCGATAGTTCCGTTATAACAAGAAGATATCCGCCAACCACGATTGCCGTAGTTATCGTATATACAAGACTCTGGCGCGCCAGTAACCCGATATCCATGAAACGATACTTGATTATGGCCCACGCTATTGAACCCGGCCCGACCACCAAAGCGGTCAGGACGATTATCTCGCGAAGGCCGGCGGGAAATTTGAAAGACAGAATCGTCGGAATAATTGACGACACGACGTACAAACCGACGGCGATGGCGATTCCCCAGATTACGATTTTTACCTGCAGTTTCAGCGCCGGGTTGGTGATATTTTTATACCCTAATTTCAAGAAATACATCGCCAGAATAACGTAGCTTAAGTTTATCAGAGAAAAGAAACGAGTGTGAAAGATGTATAAAAATCCCATCAGGGCGGTCAGCAATTTTAGGATTGTCTCCAAAAATCCGACAATGGGGCCGATTACCGGAGTCGAACTATCGAAATTGAGCAAGCTGATTACTTTATCGGGGTCGTTCAGGAACACTACCAGCAGAATATGGAACAGGTGAGGAATGAAAGCCAACTGGAAAAGACGCCGACGCTTTTTATAAAAAGAAAGCGGTTCGGGGAATATGACGGAAAATAGAAGCAGGGCGGGAAAGAACAATTCCCAGACGTAAAATATATTTGTTATGGAAAGCGATAAATTTTCGATATCGGCCAAAACGGTTTTATCTAAAGCCACGCAGAACGGCGCCAGGCCCGCGAAAAAAAGCATCGCGGCCACAACCCGGTTATTGCCGGCTCTGACGTTTTCTTTAAAGATTATACCGGCAGTCAGGAACAAGACCCCCGCCGAAGTAAGATAGATGATTGCTATTAGGAAACCAGTACCCATCGGGCGTTCTGCCAAACGGCAGTCTTATCATTCTTTTATTTTTTTTCTTAGGATTACTTCAGTTCCGCCGCTGGTGAACCGAAAATCGACTGAATCCATAAGCGATCGCACAATGAAAATCCCTCGTCCTACCTGATTTAAAAGGTTGGCTTCATCGATGGGACTGGGAATTGAGTCGGGTTCGAAACCTTGGCCTTCATCTTTTATGGATACTTCGACGTCGTCCTGGCCCAATTTTAGCGTTACCGTTACGAGTTTTTTGGGGTCATTTTTATTTCCGTGTAGAATCGCGTTATTGACGATTTCGGTTATCGAAATCGCCAAATCAGCCGTGAGGGAGCTTGATACTCCGGCGGCGGTCAGTTTGCTTTCGACAAACTCATCGACCTCGGCCAGATACGTGGTATCGGACGGCACGATTATTGTATCGCCGGAAATTTGCGGCTTATCCATAAGTATCTCTGAATGTGTTCATAATAATTAATACGAACAATTCTCGATTTTGTTATGAAAGGCTGTTTTCGGCGCGACCCGGAAAGAAACCGGAGCGCGCTTATTTAAAACTTTTGACCGCGTCTTCGACCGTGTCGTAATTTTCGAAAACGGTGATAAGCTTGGTTATCGTCAACAACGATTCGATTTTCTCGGTAACGCAAGCAAGCTTGAGTTCGCCGCCGTTGTTGCGAAGGGTGGTTAAGCCAGAAATCAGTATTCCCAGCCCCGTGGAATTCATCCATTCCACCTTAGACAAATCAATAACCACTTTTTTCTTGTTCTGGTCAATGAAATCATGAAGCATATCGTGCAACAAGGTCGCGTCCGGACCGCCCATTATTTTCCCCTTGGGCTCAAGCACTATTACGCCATCAATTTCCTTGTGGCTTAATTTCATTTCGCGTATCTCCTTTCATCTTTTATTGACAGATAATAAACTACCATTATTCAACTTATAATTGTCGGGACGAGTTGCGAACAAACGGCTAAATTGGACTTTACTGTCAACCACCTTTTCGGGTTTAGGCTAAAACTATTTATAAAAATAAAAGCCTTTACGGCTTTTATTTCAATAGAAATTATTATAAAATCGGCGATTTTACCTGAAAAGCGCTTTAATTTTTCCCCAGGTATCAAGCCTTACGCTCAAAGTGTTGACCGATAGATCAACCCTTGAACGACCAGGGGAGGCGGCCACTGATGGATTCGCCTGATTGCCGTTAATCTTGATAATAATGATGTCGCCGTAATTCCAGCCGTCTTTTTCCGGGGTATCCTGGTTATCTTTTGGAATATATAATTGATACTGACCGCCCAGAGTTAAACATCGCGCAAATTCGACACCATTTATATAGGCCACGACCAGGAGATTATCGGCGGCCGGTTCGTTATGTATGGAAACCGAACCATAGGGTTCACAGGCTGTTCCCAGTAAATCTACCTGCGCGAAAGCAGCCGCACTAATAATTAAGGTGAATAACGCTATTCCAAACCTTATTTTCATCTTATCCTCACTCATCATCAGCCTATAAATTAACACATCAGACTATAAGATATATTCGACAATGTCAAGAAAAATATTAAAAAATCTCTAAAATATCGGCCGCAGCGCTCCGACCAAAGTCACCCAGAAATAATTTCCGTCGGTATTTAAAAGCATCGAGAAAATAGATATTAACGGTTTTTATTGTTTAGAGCGAACGCCAGATGTTCAAGTTCAATACACATATTCTGATTGCGTAAAACGACATCATCAGGCACTTTTAAATTTATCGGAGCAAAATTCAGAATAGCTTTAATTCCGCCGGCGACTACTTCATCGCAAACAGCCTGGGCCGATGCCGCCGGGACGGCTATTATGACTATATCGATATTTTCGCTGACCACCATACTTTTAAGGTTTCGAACATCGGAGACTATGATGCCCTTATGATTTGACCCGATTTTGCGCAAGTCGTTGTCAAATATTAACTTGATGTTAAATCCTTGCTTGGCGAATTCCTTGTATTGTGCCAGAGCCGATCCGATATTGCCCACTCCTACCAGAGCCACATTCCACAAACGATTCAATCCCATAATCTCGGCGATTCGATTGCGGAGTTCTACAACCGGATATCCTAAACCTCGAGTTCCGAAACTTCCGAAAAAAGAAAGATCCTTACGAACCTGAGCCGGAGTCAATTTGTCTCTTTTGGCCAGCTCTTTGGATGATATAGTCGTGCGATTTTCTTTTTCAAGCGCCGCTAGGGCGCGATAGTAAATTGACAACCTGTGTATTGTCGATTCCGATATTTTTTTCAATTGGGCCGGCATCTAATATTTCCCTTATATTTGTGAACAGTTTCACAAAAGAAAAAAATAGATTCGGTCCCGTTTTTTGTCAAGTAAAATTAATTAAGGTGCCGCGCCGCCGTCAAATAACTATTACAATGGTTCTCGCAATAATAAAGGATTTACCGAAATGCCCTTAACTTTTAATCAATTGAACCGATAGGATTATTGGCGCCGAATTGGTGCAATTTGAAACATTGGAGTAATACTTTGAAAGAAAATGAAATTCAATCAGCCATTTTAGCGGATGGCCGAAGTTTAGATTTGCGGGCCATTGAGCGTCTTTGTATGGCCCGTTGGCGTTTCATCTTGACCATTTCATTTTTATGCGCGTTGACCGCCGGCGCAGTATCTTTTTTAATTCCTAATCGCTATACCGCGACCGCATCGATTTTGCCGACTGTTAATGGCGGCGGTTCAAGCGGCCTGTTATCGTTAGCCGAAAATATCCCCGGGCTTGACCTATCAACCATCGCTTCCGCCGAAAAATCTCCATCGTTGCTTTATCCGGAAATATTGTCCAGCCGGTTGGTAGCTCAAGAAGTGCTCGGTCGTTCATATACTTATAAAACCGGGGATAAGTGGGAAACACAAAATTTATATCGATATTTCGGCATAGATAATACCGATAAAGCCATTAGAGCATTGGGTAAACTGGTCAACTTTTCGACGTACAGAAAAACGGGCGTGTTGACAATCAATGTTACCACCACTAATCCGCAATTATCGGCGCAGATTGCCAATTACTATCTGGAATGCCTTGATAATTTCAATCAAAACCAACGGAAAACCAGCGCTGGTCAAAATCGCCGATTTATCGAAAAGCGGCTTTTGGAAGCCAAAGCGCAGCTTTCGGAAGCGGAAGAAAACTTGAAAGACCTTCGCCGGCGCAATATGAACTACTACAATACAACCGATCCCGAGCTGGCTATGTTGAATAATCAGTTGCAGCGCGAGGTCGAAGTAAAGTCGCAGGTGTATCTTACTCTTTGTCAACAATACGAATTGGCCTCCATACAAGAAAAAAAAGAAATCCCTGTTATACAAATTCTTGATTCGGCGCAACCCCCAACGATAAAAAGCGGTCCAAGCAGAACGAAAACGATGATAATCGGTTTATTGCTTGGTGCGGTCGGCGCCCTGGCATTCTTAATAATTGAAGAACGCCATCCCAAATTAAAACAACATTTGCGGATGGATTTTAGAATAAGACGACTGAATATAGTTCGCAAGGGCAGCGAGGATTCCATTATAAAGCGCGAACATGTTAAGCAGTATTAGGGCATTTTTTAAAGACGCGGTCATATACGGTTTGGTGGGCGGCATACGTTCCCTGACGGAATTTTTATTATTGCCGATATATGCCTATTTCCTAAACCCCACCGAATTCGGAAAGCTCGATGTTATTTTGGTTTATACAGCCGTTATCTTGGTGGGGATTATTTTCGAATTAACCAACGGCGTTTTCAGATTTTACCACGATGATTCATCGATATCCTACCGCCGCCGGCTTATCTCTACTATAACGTATTACCATATCTGTGTCGCCGCCTTTGCGGCATTGGTGATATGTCTTTTTTCTAAAGATATTTCGGCATTCCTAACAGGAACAGCCTCCGAGGCGAACCTAATAGTCCTTTCTGCGATTATCGTTTTACTGAACAGCGCGATTACCATGCCTTTAAACCTGCTCCGTCTTCAGAATCGGCCGGCAGCATATAGCGCGATTTCATTTGTTCAAATCGGAGTGGCTGTGGGAGCAATCGTATTTTTCGTCGCTTATCGTAAGTTGGGTATTGAAGGGGTGCTTCTGGCCCGGATTTTGTCAATGATTCCTACTTTGATTTTCTGTTTTTGGATTCAACGCGCTAATTTAAAGCTGAATTTTGATTTTGAGCTGCTGGCGAAAGTCGCCAAGTATTCAGCGCCGCTTTTACCCGTTGGTTCAGCCGTTTGGATAGTCAACGCGCTCAATCGATATTTCTTATTGAAATATACCAGTTTGGATGATGTGGGGTATTTTTCCGTAGGTCAAAAGTTTACGATTTTTATAACTTTGATGGTGATGGCGTTTCAGCTGGCTTGGCCGCAATTCGCGTTTTCAAGAATCAATAATAATCAAGCAAAGCCTATATTTTCCAGGATATTCAGCTATTATATCGCCGCCAGTATCTGGGTCGTATTATTCATCGGTTTCTTCGGAAAATCATTAATCATCATGCAGGCTAGCGCGATTTACTTACCGGCGGCCGGCCTGATGGTGCCTTTGTCTTTGGCGATGATGTTCTATGGGATATTTTATATATTTACGACAGGCCTCAATATAACCCGCAAAACCTTTATGATTTTGTTACCGATGGGTCTGGGGCTGATTACCAATATCGTATTGAACATGCTTTTTGCGTCCCGAGGGGGAGCGATGGCAGTTGCAATTGTCTCTTTATTTAGTTATTTAGTGATGGCGTTGGTTACGCTGATACTTGCTCAAAAAACATATTATATTCCGTTCGAGTGGCTCAAGTTAGGGCGTTCGATTCTTGCCGCCATAATAATCTGGTTCGCGCCGCGCCTTATCCCTCCGGATACATCATTAGATTTCGAGTATAAAATAATCCTATTTGCCGCCTATCCTTTACTACTCGTTTTATTTGGCTTTTTCGACAAAGTCGAGCGTGATGCTATAATGCGGAAACTAACCATTAAACATAAGTCCGCCGTTCTTATCGTAAAAGAACGCGAATATGCTGATTCGCACTTTGGATAAAACCATAACCGTAAATGTTATCGAGAAAATTTAAAGACTTGTGAGTCGTAAGGAATGCCTATAATAAAACATTCGGAATTGTCAACATACCCGATACCTCCGAAAGATAAAAATAGATTGCGAATCGCGGATTCGCATGAATTCGTTGATTTGTACCGCGGCGATAAAGACCTTCGGGTCGGCAAAATCCTTTGTCAAGATTATGGCTGCGAATATGTCCAATTGGGTTCGGATATTCCGAGTCCGGCCGATTCGCGGTTTTTCCAGACTACGCAATATCCCTACGAAATAATAGGCGATCTTCCCGACAATTATTATTTGCTGCTTCTAAAAAGCCGCCTAATCTATCATCGTCGCGGTAATATCAGTCTGGGCGGTTTTTTTCGATGGACGCCGACGCTTGGCAGGGAGTTGTATCGTTGGAAACCAGATATAATATTCGAAAATCCCTACTTGACTCTTACTCCAAGGTCGTATATGACTTATTTTGCGTCGAAGGCGCTGAAAATACCGTTAATTTACCTTGACGCCGGCGACATAATTCCAAGGCTCACTATAAAACATAAAATTAGCCTGATTGCCGAGAAGCCGGTAATCGGAAGGGCGGCGGCGGTAATCACGTACAATGAAGCCGGAAAGCAACGATTTATATACAAGTACGGATATCCGGCCGAAAATATCCATGTGATTCCCAAACCTGTTGATGTGGCTCGTTTCAATTCCGGTATAGGTTGCGGCAATTTCAAGCAAAAATATGCCCTTAACGGTAAAATCGTCATTTCGTATTTCGGCAGATTGTGCGCCAATAAAGGGCCGCAATATCTGTTAAAAGCGGCCGACATACTACGAAACCGCGGTGTGGTCGATAATGTAGTGTTTTTATTTGCCGGTGGAAATATCGAACCGGCCGACGCCGCCGGATTTAAGTCGATACTCGCGAGTTTGAATTTGTCGAACGTGCGTATTACTGGCAAAATCCCCAATTACGATATGCCGACGGCCTATGCCGCCTCTGATATTGCGGTGTTTCCCGATGTTACTAATTTGCCGGGTTTCTCAACCGTGTTGGCCGAAAGCATGGCCGCGGGGTTGCCTATCATTATAGGGATTAAAGGCTGGGAGTCGGCGGTGCCTTTAATCGATAATCAGACCGGAATGATAATCGAGCCGCGCAATCCCGAACAAATCGCCGATAGAATTGAACTGTTGCTTAATAACGTCGAATTGCGTAAACGGCTCGGCGCCGAGGCCTCCGCCTATGCTCAACGTTATATGGATTACGATAAAGTAGTGGCCGCTTATTATAAAATATTTTGCGAATTAACCAATCGGAATAGCTATGCAGGAAGTCCAAACAATAAATACGCCGACATTGCTGTCTAAACGGTTCCTACTATTAGCGTTGTTGGTCATAATCTGCGGGGCGATAGCCAATTTTTATCCCGTGGCGGCGCTAATTCCGTTTGGATTTGTCCTTTTTATTTACTTCTGGCGTAATCAAGATAAATTCGTGCTGTTCCTTATCGCATATAGCCCGTTTGAGGAGATTATATTAAAATCCCTTCCTGACCAGTTCTATGCGCCTATCAGGTTTTTATGGGAAGGCTTGCTTTTCGCCATGATGTTCGCAATGCTTTTTGATAAGCTGGCGCTCAAACGAAAATGGCAGCGAACCCCAATTGATTTGCCGGTATGTATTTTTCTGTTTGGTTGGGTCGTTTCAGGTTTAATAAATAGCGTATCTCTAAATACATCACTGTTGAATCTTAAGAATCTTATCAGGTATATACCGCTTTTTTATATTATCTATGGTCTCAAGCCCAAAACGGAATTTCTATCCAGGGTGGTTAAATTAATTTTGGCTATCGCTATAATACAATCGGCAATTTGTCTGTGGGAGGCATTCGATCCGGACGTGGCCGGTTGGTTCACTCCTAACGATGTTATTGTCGGCGGTGAATTGGTCCGCGGAGAAGATTCCCAGTTGGGCACATACTACACGAGATTTTCGGGGACAATGGTTCGCAATGTTCATCTGGGAAATTACTTGGCATTTGCTTTATGCTTTTTGGTGGCCATGTACTCGCGGATACATTTGAAGGGGTGGTTTATTTTATCGATGATACTGATTCTTACAGCTCTGTTTATCAGTTCATCCAGAATCTCCTGGTTCAGCGCTTATGCCGGTATCGGAATGATATTAACGATGCAACGTCATAGGTGGCGGTATCATTTCTGGCTGACTCCGATTGTCGGGTTAGCCGGTGTGATGCTTGTTGGCCTGGTTGCTCCAAATGGCGACCTGGCCTCCGATTTTAACATAGTAAGCCGCTTTTTTCATATATTCTCATCGGATTATTTAGACACTATTAGTAATGCCGGGCGGCTGTATGCGATCCTGTACGCAATGCCGGCCGTTTTAATGACCAACCCACTTTTAGGATTGGGTCCAGGTGCGTTTATCCAGATTTCCAAACAGTTTTCGGCCGCTGATTCATTCGGCCAAGCGGCGGAATTAGGCTTAAACGCCGGCGCGCTCAATTATGTTCATGATGTCGGCTATGTATCGTTATTCGCGCAAGCGGGCTTGATTGGATTGGGCTCGTATATCTGGATTTTCGTCCGTTTGTATAAAATCGCCAAAAAGACAATCGTAGATATCGACAATCAAGAAGCACGCGATTTTATGTTGGGCGCGGTTGGTTTCATGTTAGCGGTTATGATTCAAAACCTGGCTTCATTCAATTTGATGTATCGCAATCAATCGGTGATTATTTGGACAATCGCCGGTTTAATAGGACTATTTGCCGTTCGTAAAAACATAAGCGCCGCCGGCGAAATCAATCAATGGGGTCAAGCCAATCAAGGGATTTCTTCATGAAAATCGTATTGGTCAATAAATATTTCTATCCCAGAGGCGGCGATTGTCTCTACACGCTTCGCTTGATGTCGCTTCTACAAAACAACGGCCATACAGTAATTCCATTCGGGATGTCGCATCCGAATAATATCCGCACAGAATACGATAGATATTTCGTGTCATATATTGATTTTAATGATGCGCTAAAGGAAAGAAACATAGTCAATTCTATAAAGGTGGTTTCCAGGGCCGTCGTAAACTTTGAAGCGGCCAAGGCGATGAGCCGCCTTATCGATGATACCAGGCCCGATTTAATCCACTTGCAGAATATTCATCACCAGCTCACGCCGGCAATTGTTTTCGCCGCCGCCAAGAAACAGGTGCCGATTGTCTGGACAATGCATGACTATATCCTGGCTTGTCCCAACGACAATTTGCTGCGTGACGGTAGAATTTGTGTCGAATGCCTTTCCGGTAAGAATTACCCGATTGTTCTGCACAGATGTAAGAAAGGTTCTCGGGGAGCCAGTATTCTGGCGGCGTTGGAACGAATGATTTTCAATCCCCGTCGATTATCCGATTTGGTGTCAAAATTCATCTGTCCCTCGAAATTCATGGCAGGTGTCCTTCAACAAACGGGTATCCCTTCCAGGAAAATGACCGTATTGCCGAATTTTTTAATCCCCGATAATACTATAACAACGGGCGACGATTACTTTTTGTACGCCGGCAGATTGACGATGGAAAAGGGAGTTGAAACGCTGATTGATGCTTTCGGCAAAATAAAACATTGTAAATTGGTCATTGCCGGTGAAGGCCCGCATGGGGATTACTTGAAAGCTAAAGTCGCCAAATTCGGTTTTACAAATATCGATTTCATAGGGTACCGGCCGCCTGCCGATATCAATAAACTGTTGTCCGGATGTATCGCCAGCGTGGTCCCATCGATATGCTATGAAAATTTCCCCTACGCGGTGATGGAGGCGATGGCGGCCGGCAAGCCGGTTATCGCTTCACGAATCGGGGGAATTCCCGAAATAATCGACCACCGCGTTAACGGGCTTCTCTTTGAACCGGGCGATTCGGACCAATTGGCCGATATGATTAATATGATTTGGAACGACAAGACGTTGGCAATCAATCTTGGATTAGCCGGAAAAGAAAAAGTCGTTAATGAATATTCCGGGGAAAAGCATTATGAAAAACTATTTTGTTTGTATAAACAGGTTTTGGCAAATCGATACGATTTAAATCAAGAGATTTCATCTCCTGAACGCGCCGTTATTTCTAAGATATTTGTCGAAAACACGAAAGGATAAATATATGGAATTGTCAAAAGATACTCGGATATTTATTACTGGCTGCGGCGGGATGCTTGGCCTGGCCGTTTACGGGCAATTTTCCGAACACTGCACCGTACTAGCCACGGATATCGATTTGAACGAGCCCTGGCTCGAATACGCGGATGTCACGAATTATGATAAAACCTTTCAGATGGCCGCCAAGTTCAAACCGCACGTGATAATCAACCTGGCCGCCTTAACCGACCTCGAATATTGCGAAAGAAATGTCGAAGAGACGTTCCTTACAAACGGCCTTGGAGCCGAAAACATGGCACTGATTGCGCAGAAATTGAACGCAGTTCACGTCTACATAAGTACGGCCGGGATATTTGACGGCAGACAGGAATACTATAACGATTTTAACCGCCCAAATCCTTTGAGTATTTACGCCAAAGGCAAATATCATGGCGAAATGGCGGTCGAAAGGATGCTTCAAAAATATTATGTTTTTCGAGCCGGCTGGATGATGGGCGGAGGCCTGAAAAAAGATAAAAAATTTATCAATAAAATCTATAAGCAGATAATCGCCGGAGCTCGCACTCTAAACGTAGTCGATGACAAACTCGGCACGCCGACCTATACCGTAAATTTCGCCGAAAGCATGTTTCGAATCCTGCAGACCGATATGTATGGCTTATATAACATGGTATGCCGGGGAAGCT